>PUNN01000061.1 GCA_003552605.1 Phycisphaeraceae bacterium | reverse complement strand
CCGCCGCTGGCTGCGAGTGAGCGGGGCAGCCCATCCCCCGCCTCCGCCCCGAGCGGCGGCTGGCTGTGTCAGCGGGCTATCTTCGGCCCGAAGGCCATGCGAGTCCACGAGGCGCTCGGGGCCTCGCATGGCCAGCAGGCTGAAGACCGCCGGAAAGCCCGCTGACACAGCCAGCCCAGTGGTTGCCCGCCGCGGCGCGTGTCATGCGCCCGTTTACCCTGATGGCACGACAGGGGAGGTTGACGCCGGGCACGGTTGAGTTGATAATCCCTTCTCCCTCGTCGAGGTATCAGCATCGTGAACGTGGGCGGTGTCTGGCGTTGGTCGGCGGCGGGAGCTACAAGGAGCATCCACAGGGCACGCTCGGGCTGATTCTGAATCGCAATCACAGCCGAGGTCCCTTGGCCACTTTGCCACGTTTCTTTCCCCCCTTTCATAATGAGATGATATGAGCGATCAACCCAAGGACGATGCGTCTGTCGATGTCCCGGCTGACGAGCAGGCCCCCGACACCGACGCCGAGCAAGCCACGGAAACCGTCACCCCCACAGCCGAAGACGGCGAGCCGGAGGACAAGGCGGAACGGCTGCCGCTGGAGGTCCGCATCGAGGACGTCGGCCCAGCACGCAAGAAGCTGATCATCACGGTGCCCGAGGAGCGCGTCCAGCAGAAATGGAGTGAGAGCTTTGAGCATCTTGAGAACGAGGCGCAAGTCCCCGGTTTCCGCAAGGGCAGGGCCCCGCGGCGCCTGCTGGAGAAGCGATTCGGCACCGCCGTGAAACAGGAGGTGCGCGGGCAGATTCTCTCCGAAGCCTACCAGCAGGCCATCGAGGAAAACGAACTGGTGGTTATCGGCGAGCCGGACCTCGGCGACGTCGAAAAGATCGAATTGCCTGAAGAAGGGCCACTCACCTTCGAGGTCGAAATCGAGGTCGTCCCCGATTTCGAATTGCCGGACTACGAAGGCATCCCGGTGACACGGCCGGCCCTGGCGGTCACTGATGCCGATGTCGAAACGGAACTTGAGCGACTGGCAATGCAGTTCGGCCAGCAGCGTGCCCTGACCGAAGGCACCGTGAGCGAAGGCGACTATGTCCAACTCGATCTGCGGATTCTCGAAGGGGAGAACGCCGGCGATGATGCGCCCCTGATCGAACACCTGCCCCAGGCCACGGCCCAGGTGCACGGTGAAGCCGCCGAATACCGGGGACACGTGGCTGGAATCGTGGTCGAGGACCTTGGCAGGCAGCTCGCCGACCGCGCGATCGGCGATGAGCTTCGCATCTCGATGACCGGCCCCTCGATGCATGAGAACGAGCGCATCAAGGGCCAGCCCATCACGCTGGCGATGCGGGTCGACAAGGCCCACCGTGTTGAACCGGCCGACCTGGAAGGTCTGGCGCCGTTGCTCGGTGTCAACTCGCGTGAGGAGATGGCCGAGCGGATCCGCGAGATGCTGCAACAGCGCCGGGAGCAGGAACAGACTAACGAGATGTCCCGGCAGATTTGTGACTACCTGCTCGAGCATGTCGAGATGGATCTGCCCGAGGGCTTCAGCAGTCGCCAGATCAGCCGGGTGCTCGACCGCCGCCGGACTGAACTGGCGATGAACGGAGTCCCTGAGCAGGAAATCGAGCAGCGCATCGCAGAGATGCGGGACGAAACCGAAGAAGCCTCCCGCCGCGAGATGAAGCAGTTCTTCATCCTCGCCCGGATCGCCGAACAGCTCGAGCTCGATGTCAGCGAGGGCGAGGTCAACAGCCAGATCGCCATGATGGCCCGCCAGCAGAACCGGCGGCCGGAGCGACTGCGAAGCGAGTTGGCCCAAAGCGGCCAGATTGAGCAGATTTTCATGCGTATCCGCGATCAGAAGGTACTCGACGCCCTGCTCGACAAGGCCAGCATCACCGATGCCGAGCCCGAGGCTGCCTCCGCAGATGAAGGGCAAGCATCGGACGAGGCTGCCGATGAATCCGGGACGGAGGCCGGGCGCTGACCGATGACCCGGCGGCTGGAGTTGGCATTGCCTGCTGCCGGGCTCCAGCGCGGCTTGCCAGGACCAAACAGGTGCGGAGCAGAACGGAACGGGTGGCCGCGACGGTGAGGATGCAAATGCGGTACGCAGCACCGGACTGCCCGCTCCGAGGCTGCGGTCGCTCACCCCGGAAGTAACCCGCTGATGAGTCAGTGCCCCTTTACTTCGCCTGCATCGCCGGGCGGGTGCTCTGCCGCGCACGCCCCCACCGTGTGCATCGCGGGGCAGCCCCTTGGGGCAATTCGCCAATACCTGATTCCATCTTATTGGCTTCTGGCTGCCCCGAATGGGGGCCCCGGGCAGGTCATCATCGAGATATTTATCTGGCTTGGGGTGCTGTTTGTCCTCGCTTTCATCGGGATTCTGCTCATCCGCTGGGCGCGGCGTCGGCTGATCGACGGTGAACAGGGCCAGATCGGTGGCTTCACCCTTGCCGAGCTTCGCCGGATGCACCGTGATGGCGAGCTCGATGATGAAGAATTTGAGGCCGCGCGGCACCGCCTGATCGGCCAGTACCGGGCCGAAATCACCGAGTCCCCACCGCAGGACGAGGGCAGGGAAGCTGCCGACGGCCCGGAGTCCCCCGCTCCTCCCGGGGCCTCGCCACAGCAGCGGGATGGTTCCCCAGGTCCGGACAACGGGGCGGACGACCGGACGGACGAAGGGGCCGTTGGCGGTGATGGTGGCGGTGATGTGGGCTCCGGGCCGGACCGGCCGGCAGGCTGAGCGGGCTTGCCCGAGGGGCGGTGTCCCATCCCCCGAGGCAGCATCACCCGCGGGAGACGACGGCATCCGGCCGGCGCGCGGCCATCCCCTGTCATGCCCGAGAACCCGGCAATATCGGACCAGACATCATGTTGCGGTTTTTTTTCGCGGTATTTTTGAAGCATGGCCCATGTCGCGATAGGATATGGCAGGTCTACTGCTCTACTGCATCGTCGCGTGATCGATGGGCAATGGGCCGGACTCGATCGGACTGAGGAACGTTCAAGCGCGGTTGATGATTGGTCGATCAAGCGACGGGCGGCCGGGGCCTCCCCCCAAGAGGCGTTCGCACCCACCTGAACGTTCCCTGAACCGCTTCTAACACCCTGACCAAGCGGAAGAAACGGACTGATGTCAAGCGGACGCGGCGGTAAAGGCAAGGGCGGCGGCACCGGTGGTGGCGGCAATGGCGGGGGCAATGGCGGTGACGGTGGGTTCCGTGGACGGCGGGTCACGACCTGCTCGTTCTGCGGCAAGACATCGCGCGAAGTCGGGCCCATGGTGGAAGGGCCCAACGACGTCTATATCTGCGCCAATTGCACCGACCTTTGCCAGAATATCTTCAAGCAGGAACGCCGCCGGGTACAGTCCGGCCGGCCGCTGTTCGGGTCGATCCCCTCGCCACGGCAGCTCAAGGAGTTCTGCGACCAGTACGTCATCGGACAGGAGGCGGCCAAGCGCACGCTCAGCGTCTGCGTACACCAGCACTACAAGCGCCTCAGCGCCGGGGAGGACAAGGAAAACAGCGGCATCGAGCTCGACAAGAGCAACGTCCTCATGCTCGGCCCTACCGGCTCGGGCAAGACGCTGTTGGCGCGCACCCTCGCCCGCACGCTCAACGTGCCTTTCGCCATCGGCGATGCCACCACGCTGACCGAGGCCGGCTACGTGGGCGAGGACGTCGAGAACCTGCTGCTCAAGCTGCTCCAGGCCGCCGACTACGATGTCGAGGCCGCCCAGCGGGGCATCATCTACATCGATGAAATCGACAAGATCGGCAAGACCAGCCAGAACGTTTCGATCACCCGCGATGTCTCGGGCGAGGGCGTTCAGCAGGCGCTGTTGAAGATGCTCGAAGGCACCACGGCCAACGTCCCGCCCCAGGGTGGTCGCAAGCATCCCGAGCAGCAATACATCCAGCTTGATACCAGCCAGATCCTCTTCATCTGTGCCGGTACGTTCGTCGGCATCGAGGACCTCGTCCGCCGGCGGCTCGGCCGCAAGTCCATCGGCTTCGCCAGCGAGCAATCGGCCGACGACCGCACGGATGAACCAGGCTATCTCCTCTCACAGGTGACCAGTCAGGACCTGATGCACTATGGGATGATCCCGGAATTGATCGGCCGGTTGCCGGTGATCACCTATCTTGAGCCGCTGACGGAAGAGGCGATGGTCCGGATTCTGACCGAGCCTAAGAACGCCCTTGTCCGCCAGTACCAGCATTTCTTCCAGATGGAGGAATGCGAACTCGAGTTCACACCGGGCGCGCTGTCCGTGCTTGCCAACCGTGCCCTCGAGCGCGACACGGGGGCGCGAGCGCTTCGGGGGGTGATGGAAGAGGTCATGCTCGAGCTGATGTACGACCTGCCGGATGTCCGTGAGCCGGGCACCAAGTACATCATCGATGCCGAGGCCATCGAGAAAAGGAAACCCCTCCGGGAACTGCGCGCCCGGGCCAAGGAATCGGCCTGAGCCACCGGCGTTCACCGAAGCGATCGATCCACGCGATACCCCTTGTAAGCCGAGGAGGCTGACAGGCCCATCACGTGGTCGCCGCGCCCTCTTGCCCTGAGGCCTGCCGTGGCTCCATGTGCTCCCGGACAATGGCGAACCAGTTGAGAAAGTGATTGGCCGCGGCATCGGAATAGACGATGGCCCGGCCACCGGCGCGCTCGATGCGCTTGCCCTCTTCCGGGGCGAAGACCCGCACGAGCACGGGGACATCGCGGACGAACCGCAGCAGCCGTTCGTTGTCCTGAAGTCGCCGCATCGTCGAGATGATGATCCCCGCAGATCGCGCCGCAGCGAGGCGGAGCATCCGGTAATCCGCCCCATCACCGCGGTAGGCGAGCACCTGAGGCGTCGCACCTTTGCCCTCAGCGGGATACATCTGGCGCAGTGATTCAACCACCGCGGGGTCGGCATCGACCACAACCACCTGCCGGCCTTCAGCGACCAGTTCCTGGAGAATATCGCGGCCATTGTCGCCGCAACCGAGAAGAAGCACATGGCCGCTCGGCCGGGCAGCACCCTGCGGCTCCGGTGGCGAGGGCATCCACCACACGAGCCGCCAGGTCATTGCATCGGTGGCGATGAAGGGGGTCAAAATCATCGTCACCACGGCGATCAGCACGATCACCGGCAGCATGTTGCCATCGAGGTGGCCCTGTTCCCGTCCCAGCAGCGCCACCAACACGGAAAACTCACTGCACTGCGCGAGCAGCAGCCCCGCCTCGATCGAGGATCGCCCGGTCAGGCCGGCCCGGTTCGCGATCCAGGCCACCAGGGGCGGGGTGACCACCAGCACGAGTACGGCAAGCAGAACCACCAGCACCACCTCGCGCCAACCCGGCAGCACCAGCAACGCGCCCAGGGAGACGAAGAACACGGCCAGAAAGAAATCCGAAAGCGAACTCAGGTGGCCACGGATCACCCCGTTGACGGGAAAGCTCGAGAGTGCAACACCGCCGAGAAACGCCCCGATGACAAAGTGCAGTCCGGTGAGATGGGCCAGCCCCCCGAAGATGAACAGCACGGCGAGAATTGTAAGGAGTTGCCCCTCCTCATCCAGCTCGAGTGTCACCAGCAGCCAGGGGATGACCCATCGCAACCCAAGCCATGCCAGCACCATGAGGCCCGCCACGCTCGCCAACCCGATGGCGACCCCGCTGACACCATCATCCACGCCGCTCATCGCCGCCAGCAGGACGATGATCAGCAGGTCCTGCAACAGCAGAACGCCCGCAACCAGCCGGCCAAACGGCTCGAAAGACTGCTGGCGCTGACGCAGCAGCGTGACGACCACGAGTGTCGAGCTCGCCGCAAGCGCCAGTCCGAGGTAGGCCGCCTCCCGCAGCCCGAACCCAAGCAACCACGTTGCAAACAGGCCGATGCCCGTCAACGTCACGAACTGTGTCAGACCGATCTTGAGCGCAGCGCGGCGTTGAGCACCAATTCGCTGCGGGTTGAGTTCGCTGCCGAGGATGAACACGAGGAAAGCCAGGCCGAGTTCGACCACATTTTCCACGAGCAGCTCATCCGGCAGCACCCCGCTCAATTTCAGACCAAGGCCCGCCAGCACCAGAAGCGGCACCGATGGCAGGTGCAGCAGCCGTGCCAGGCCCATGGCCGCCGCCGCGGCCAGCAGAATGCCCGCGAATTCCATCATGGATTCGACGCCCTGATCTCACGGAGTGCCATTTCCAATTGACGCCGCCCTTCGGTGCGCGTGTCGATCAGGTAAGCAACTCCTTCTTTGCGCAACTCGTCTACCACCGACTCATCGAACGCATGGATCACTGTCGGCAGCCCCATGTTCCGGCAGCGCCATGCCAGCATCCGATTGGTGTCTTCGATCTGAAGCGCCGAGATCACCAGCCGCGCCCCGGCCATGTTCACTTCCTCGGTCATGGCGGGATAGTCGATGTTTCCAACCATCGTCCGGCAGGACAGGTCCGCGAGCTTGCGCGGGTCGGTATCAACTGCAAGCACGACTTCCCCCATCTCGTGAAGGTCGCGTGCCAGCCGCTTGCCAAGCGGGTTCATGCCCACGATGATGATGTGATCCGACAATTCGGGCCCCGGTTCCGTTTCCTCCGCGGCGTTTGCACCAAACATGCCCAACAGGCCCCATCGGCTGCACCATCGGTGCAGCGGGACGTTGTACAGGATCATGTAGGATGAAACGGCCATCGTCACCAGCCCCACCAGGGCCACCAACGGCACGATCTGCTCATCGATCAGGCCGGCGCGGAGGCCGGCGTAGATGACGATGAAGCTGAATTCGCTGATCTGCGCCACCGTGACGCTGGTAAGGAAGCTCGTCTTCTCGCTGTAACCGCACCGGGCAATGATGAACATGAAGATGAAGGGGTTGCCGATGAGCACGAACAGGCAGAACACGGTGGCAGCGAACCACTGCTCGGCCACCGCACCGACTTCCATCCCCGAGCCAAGCGAGATGAAGAAGACGGCGATGAAGAAGCTCATCAGGGGATGGGTGCGGCGGCGCAGCTCATGGCTGCAATCGAGTTGGGCGAGGCTCAGACCGGCGAGGAACGCGCCGATTTCTTCCGACAACCCCATCTGATTGGCCCCTGCCACGAAGAGGAAGCACCAGCACAAGCTCCAGATCAGCATCGCCGCCGGCCACTGCGCAACCCAGTTGAAAATCGGCCGCAGCAGATACCGCGCAGCCAGAAGCGCTCCTGCAAGCATCAGGCCCATGCCTGCAAAGGCCGCGGCCAGACTCCAGCCCACCTGCCCGATCGCCACCTCTTCCCCGCGGAGGCCTACCAGAAATGTGAGGATCACGATCGCGACGAGGTCCTGCACCAGAAAGATGCCCACCGCGATCCGGCCATAGAGTGAGTTGAGTTCCCCCTTCTGATCCAGCAGCTTGACCACCACCACCGTGCTGCTGAATGTCAGGGCGATGGCCAGGAAGAGTGAGGCCATCGGATCAAAGCCGAGCAGTATGGCGATCAGAAACCCCCCGGCCGCGGTAAACAGCACCTGACCAATCCCCGCCGCGACCGCCACTTTCCCGACATCGCGGATACGATCGAGGCTGAGTTCGAGTCCCACCACGAACAGCAGCAATGCGATCCCCACTTCCGCAATCAGCGTAATGGTCGCGCCCGGCCCCTCCTCCGGGTGTTCCCCCAGTGGCAGGATCGGAATCCAGCCCAACACCGGCCCGAGCATCAATCCCGTGGCGATAAAAAGGACGATCGACGGTATGGCGATCTTGCGAAGCAGGACAAGGGCGACCGCCGCGGCCACGATCATCAACCCGACGATACCAACAAAGGATGTGACGAGCGGTTCTTCCATGCCTGCATCACTACCGGAGGGACCGGCACTGGTGAGTCCGTTCAACCCCTTGCCACGCAGCGCCGCCCCGCACTGTCACCGCAATCGCGGGCCGACATTCTATTCGATCGTACCCGCGCCGCTCCCGGGGGCTTTCGCCGGGATCGCCAGGGCTTAGAATGCCGTGATGGCTTTGCAATCGAACCAACCCGAAACGCCCGAGGCCCTCGACGAGGCAGCGGTTGAGGGGTTATTGCGCGAGGTGGCCGCCGGACGCATAGAGCCCGAGGCGGCGAAGCGCCGGTTGCTGGGCCTTTGCACCGAATCGCTTGGCTTCGCCACGCTCGACCACCAACGCGCCCTGCGTAAGGGATTCGCGGAGGTGATATTCTGTCAAGGCAAGACCGCCGAACAAGTCGGCGATATCTTTGCCCGACTGTCGAAGCGAAACCCGCGGGTTCTTGCCACCCGGGCCACGACTGACCAGTATGAAGTCGTTCGGGCCAAGGTGCCCGCTGCCGAATTCGATGAAACAGCGCGCGTGATCTGGCTTGACCGGGGTAGGCGGCGGGCGGCTCTCGGCGGGATCGCCGTTGTCTGTGCCGGCACCGCCGATCTGCCTGTGGCCGCCGAAGCTGCGCGCACGCTTCGCATCATGGGGCATGAACCGGACTGCATTCATGATGTGGGCGTGGCCGGTCTTCATCGGCTGAATGGGGTGCTGCCGCGCCTCGCCGCGGCGAACGTGGTGATCGTCATCGCCGGCATGGAAGGTGCCCTGCCGAGCGTGATCGGCGGCCTCGTCGCGGCACCGGTCATCGCCGTGCCGACCAGCGTCGGTTACGGGGCGAGCTTTCAGGGCCTTGCCGCCCTGCTGGGCATGCTCAACAGTTGCGCCCCCGGGGTGAGCGTGGTCAATATCGACAACGGCTTCGGCGCCGCCTTCCAAGCCGCGACGATCAACCGCCGGACTCAAGATGCCGGCGGTGAGACGCCTTCGCGGGCGGAAAACCCCGACATGGAAACCGCCCCATGAGCGGACAGACTCCTGAAACCCTTATCGAGAGCACCATGTCGCTGATTGGCGACCTCGGCCCTTGTCTGGTGGCCTTCTCGGGAGGTGTGGACAGCGCCTTGGTCGCGGCGCTCGCTCACCGGGCCCTGGGTGACCGTATGCTCGCGTGTATCGGCGTATCCCCGAGTTACCCGCAGCGGGAGCGTCAGGCTGCTGAGGCGCTCGCGGCCGACCTTGGCCTGCCCGTGCAACTGATCGATACCGCCGAACACCTCGACCCTGCCTATCGGGCCAACGATGACCGCCGCTGCTACCACTGCAAGGCCGAGCTTTACGGCCACCTCCGGCGCCTGGCCGGGACCGGCGGCTTCAACGCCATCCTCGATGGCACCAATGCCGATGACCTTGGCGACCATCGGCCCGGCCGGCAGGCTGCGGCCGAACAACTGGTCCGCTCGCCCCTGGCCGAGTTGAACATCAGCAAGCCGCAGGTCCGGGCGATGGCCCGTGCCCTCAACGTGCCCGTCTGGGACAAGCCCGCCATGGCGTGCCTGGCCTCGCGCATTCCCCACGGCACGGAAGTCACACCGGCTCTGCTTGAACAGGTCGAGCGCGCAGAGGATGTCCTCATGGCCCTTGGCTTCACACAGTTCCGCGTTCGTCATCACGACCGCATTGCCCGGATCGAACTCCCTCCCGAGGATCTGCCGCGTGCTGTCGAGATGCGCCAGACCATCACATCGGGTGTGCAGGCGGCAGGTTACCGGTTCGTCTGTCTCGATCTCGCCGGCTTCCGCAGTGGTTCGTTGAGCGGTGGCATCCCGGCCACAGCCCCGGCGAGTGAGCCCGTCCCCCTGACCATTGGAAACCAGGATGATCGGTTATCTTGACCTGCCCTCGGGCATCAGCGGCGACATGTTTCTCGGATGCCTCGTCGATGCGGGCTGGCCCGTCGAGCGCCTTCGCGAAACGGTTCAACGGCTCGGCCTGTCTGAAGGTGAGTGGTCGGTCGACGCTGCCCCCGTAATGAAGGGGCCGTTGCGGGCAATGCAGGTGACTGTCGCCGCGGCGGAGGGTCACCATCACCGGCATCTTGCTGACATCCGCCGAATGATTGAATCGGCCGACCTGCCCGAGCGCATCGAGCAGCGTGCGGTGGCCGTGTTTACCCGCCTCGCTGACGCCGAGGCAAAGGTTCATGGCTCCACGGTGGACAAGGTTCATTTCCACGAGGTGGGGGCGGTTGATGCGATCATTGACATCGTGGGTACTGTGATGGGGCTTGAGGCGCTCGGCATTGAGCGGCTGCACGCATCAGCCGTGCCGCTCGGTGCGGGTTGGGCCGACACTGACCACGGGCGCATCCCCCTGCCCGCCCCGGCCACGCTGGAAATCCTCGCCGCCGCGGGCGCACCGACGCGGCCGGCCCCGGGCGAGGGCGAATGGGTCACACCGACCGGCGCGGCGTTGCTGTGTGAACTTGCCGAGTTCGGCCAACCGGCCATGCAACTCGGCCGCATTGCCAGCGGTGCGGGACGCAAAGACTGCCCGTGGCCAAACGTGGCACGACTGTGGCTGGGGACCGCCGGTCACGATGGCGCCCTCGTGCAGCTTGAGACCAACATCGATGACATGAACCCGCAGTTCTACGAGGCGGTCAGCCGGCGCCTGTTCGAGGCCGGGGCTCTCGATGTCTGGCTGACTCCGATTCAGATGAAAAAAGGCCGCCCCGGTGTCATGCTCAGCGTGCTTGCCCCGGCGGCCCGACAGCCATTGCTCTGCGAGCGCATTCTGCGCGAGACGACCACACTCGGCATCCGCGTTCACCGCCTCGAACACCGTCACGAGGCGAAGCGCGAAACACGCACGGTAGAAACGCCCTACGGCGGCATCCGGATCAAGCTCAAATGGGTGGGCGAAGACTGCGTGGGTGCCGCGCCGGAATACGATGACTGCCTCGCCGCGGCCGAGAAGCACGATACGGGCGCCAGACAGGTCCACGATGCCGCCCTCGAAGCGGCGTTGCCCCTGATCCACCGCACCTCTGCGGATGATGCCGCATCTCACGAGCACGGCTGCGACCATCACCATGCAGGTGCATAACACGCGCCGCCGGTCGGCTTTCGCTCCCTCTCGCCTCGGGAGAGGGCTGGGGTGAGGGGCACAACGCAGGGGCTGTGCGAATCCATCCCCACCCTCCCGGCTTCGCTTCGCTACGCCACGTCGAGGCATAGCCATAAGGGCGACGCTGGTTGGCCCTCACCCGCAGTCACGCCACCGAGGGAGACGGAAGTGAAGGCCCCACGGGTCAGCCGCGGCGCGTACCATGCCCCCTCACCATGCCCACGATCACTGACGGGCTTGCTGCGGTGCGGCTTCGGGCCTAGGCTTGGACAGAGTTCGCCAGGGGTGTTCCATCACCGACATCGATGGAACTGAGAGTAAACCCTTGGAACCTGATCCGGTTTGTACCGGCGAAGGGAGGCGAACGCGGCGCACAGGCGACGTATCCCTCCCTTGTTTTGTTCCGCCGGGAGCTTACAAGAAAGGGATACATCTGATGATCCAGCCAGGCCAGTCCACCCAAGCCGATTCCCGCTACAAACTTCCCCCACTCGGAGCCAACCCCGGCAGCGATGCATCGGCGACGACGCCGGGTTCGTTCGCCCGGCAGCCGAACCTCGCTCCCGGTCGTGACGGGGCGCTGACTTTCAGCTCACCCGATACGCCCGGGATGCCCGGCCCGTCCGACAAGACGGCGTGGGACTTCATGCCTCCCGATTGGCGTCGCAATGAGGCGGTTGAGAATCATGAATGCGCCGAAGCATGGATTCCACCCGAGGGCTTTGAGCCGGTGACCCAGCTCGAACATGCCCGCCTCGGCATCATCACGGCGCCGATGAAGCGCGTGGCCGAGCGGGAAGGCCACCTCAGCCCGCAGCAGGTGCGCGATGAGGTCGCCGCCGGCCGCATGGTGATTCCGGCCAATACGGTGCATCTCGGCTATGAGCTTGACCCCATGGCCATCGGCCGCGCCAGCCGTACCAAGGTCAACGCCAACATGGGGGCTTCTCCCGTCTCCAGCGGCACGGATGAAGAGGTGGAGAAGCTGCGATGGGCCGAGCGCTGGGGGGCGGACACCGTGATGGACCTGTCCACTGGGGGCAATCTCGACGAATGCCGCGAGGCCATCATCCGCCACAGCCAGGTTCCCATCGGCACAGTCCCGATCTACTCGATGATCATCGGTCGCCGGCTCGAGGACCTCAGCCACAGCGACATCCTCGAATCACTGCACCACCAGGCGGCGCAGGGTGTGGATTACTTCACCATTCATGCCGGTGTGCTGCATCGGCACCTGCCACTGGTACGGGACCGGTTGATCGGCATCGTCAGCCGCGGCGGGTCGCTGCTTGCAAAGTGGATGATCCACCACGGCCGCGAGAACCCGATGTACGAGCTGTGGGAAGACATCTGCAATGTGATGCGGCGCTACGATGTGACCTTCTCAATTGGCGATGGACTCCGTCCCGGCGGCCTTGCCGATGCCACGGACCGGGCGCAGCTCGCCGAATTGTGCACGCTCGGCGAGTTGACCGAACGTGCCTGGCGCAAGGGTGTGCAGGTAATGATCGAAGGCCCCGGTCATGTGCCTTTCGACCAGATCGAATACAACATGAAGCTCGAGCGTCAGTTGTGCCACGGGGCGCCCTTCTACGTGCTCGGGCCGCTGGTGACGGATATTTTTCCAGGATACGACCACATCACCAGTTGCATCGGCGCAACCTCGGCGGCGTACCACGGCGCGGCGATGCTGTGCTATGTCACGCCCAAGGAGCACCTTGGCCTGCCGAAGAAGGACGATGTGAAGCAGGGCTGCATCGCCTACCGCATCGCCGCCCACGCCGCGGACGTGGCCCTGGGCATTCCGCAGAGCCGCGACCGTGATGATGAGCTGACCCGGGCGCGGGCCGCGCTGAACTGGCAGAAACACTTCGAGCTGAGCTTCGATCCCGACACGGCCCGGGCCTATCACGATGAAGACCTCGACGTCGACACCGATTTCTGCGCCATGTGCGGCCACGACTGGTGCAGCGTGCGGATCAGCAAGGAGATCCAGGAATTCGCCTCCGGCAAGGACAGCCGCTACGCCTGGGATAAGCCCAAGCGTACCGATGCCCTGACCGAAGAGCAGCGACGGATTCTCGAGCAGCGCGGCACGCTACCGCCGGATCAGGTCCACCGGCTTGCGAGCAAGACGAAAGAGGCCATGGCCGAAGCCGGCACCGACGAGGCAGGCAAGCTCGCCTGTCACTCCGATTACGTGGACCCGGAGACGGCGAAGCAACTCCAGCAGCAGAAAGTGGTTCAACTCAATACAGCGCCGGCCCATAACCTGCCGAAGGACGATTCGCCGCTGTGACCCAGCCGCCGGGCGGGGCGCGACACCGGCGCCCCACCGTTGTGCCCGACGGCTCAAGGGCGGCAAGGCGCCTCGCGGGCCGAGATGTCGCCCCTTACCACCGCCACTGCGGATGCCGGTGGCATCTGTCGCGTTCATGTTTGAAGGGATGGTCCATCCGCGCTGCTGCGGGGCAGGCCTTGTATCGCCGTGGGCCTGACCCCCGGAACCAGCACGGGGCGAACATGCCGTCACGTGCCGCCACGGCTCTTGGCCGGATACCACCTCGCTCGTCCGCTATGAGCGCTCGGATTGGTGGTAAGCGGCGGTTGATTTGACTGTTGGCGGATGGGCTCTAACAATCAGGGGGCGGACGGGCGCGTCCGTCCCTCCTGCCCCACCCCCAGCGGTCCAAACTGACCGATCACCACCGCCAAGGGTTCTGGCCCATTCCACTGGACCAGATGCACCGCCCAAATGCGGTGATGCGAGGCGGTTCACGCCCACCCGCGGCCGATGGCCGCCAACGATCTGGACTGGATCAACATGAGCCGGACACAGTCATCAACAGGGCCCGATGAGTCAGCCGTCCCGGCACCAGGCGCCCCCGCGCCCGCCGACGAGGTCGCCCAGAGTTCCTCGACTGGGCAAGGCCAGGGCGACCCGTCATGCGATGTTGCTGAGAGCCGGCGTGAGCAGATTCTCGATATGGCCACCTGCGTGTTCGCTGAGTTCGGCTATCGCCAGACCGATGTGCAGGTCATTGCCGACCGCCTCGGGATCGGCAAGGGGACGGTCTACCGCTACTTCCCAAGCAAGGAGGGCCTGTTTCTCGAGACCGTCGACCGTGGGATGCGACGGCTGCGACAGGCCATCGAGTCTGCCACCACCGCAGAGTCCGATCCGCTCAAGCAGATCGAGGCGGCGGTCTACGCCTACTGCGCCTACTTCGATCAGCACCCCGAGGTGATCGAGCTGATCATCGTCGAGCGCAGCGAGTTCAAGGAACGCAAGCGGCCCACCTATTTCGACTATTGCGAGGCCGGACAGCAGCGGTGGCGGGCACTGTTCGCGCAGATGATGGACGAAGGCCGCATTCGCCGGATGCCGCTTGACGGGCCGCTCGATGTCATCGGCGACACCCTCTACGGCACGATCTTCACCAACCACTTCGCCGGGCGGCGCAAGTCATTCCAACTGCAGGCTGCGGAAATCCTTGATGTGATCTTTCACGGCATTCTCGCGCCCGCAAGCGACCGCCCCGGCGACAGGGAGGGGAGCCCCCAATGAGTCGGACCCAGCAACATCCACACCAGGCGCCATCGTATCCGCCGTCTGACCAGCAGCGCGCAAGCGAGGCAGATATGCCCACCTCCACCCCGCCCGCCACACCGGTCAGCGGCAATGGCGCCGGGAACCAGCAGAACTCCTCAGCCATGCCCGCGCCGGCCGCAGGTGCAGATGGCAACCAGCGCCGAGGCATCGGACGGTTTGTGTTCAACCCTTGGACTGTGCTTGTCACGCTGCTCCTGCTTGCGACCGGCATCATCATCGGTAGCGGCGCGGTGGGGGGTAACGATCAACAGGAGAGAGGTGGACAGGCCGAGCAGCGTGCCCCGGCGGTGGAAACCGCCAAGGTGGTCGCAACCGAGCTGCACCAGCGGGTTCGTGGCGTCGGGACGTTGCGGACGATCCAGCAGGTCGATCTCAAGCCCGAGCAGGCTGGACGGCTGATCTCGGTCAACTTCGACGAAGGCGGGATGGTCGAACAGGGGCAACTGCTGTTTGAGCTCGATGGGCGCAAGCTGCAACACCAGCGGGCGAGCGCACAGGCTGCGTTGGAGTCGGCCGAGGCGCGGCTGCTCAGCGAGCGCATCCGCTTCCGCCGCGCACGAGACCTGCATGAGCGCCAGGCGGCCACGGATGATGAACTCGACCAGGCACGGGCCGATTACGATTCGGCGGCGGCCGATGTACGGCGCCTGCAAGCCGAGTTGTCGATCATCGAGGAGGACATCGCTGACACCCGCATTCATGCCCCCTTTGATGGCATCATCAGTGCGCGGCGGCTTGATCCGGGCACCTACCTCACCGTGGGCGACGTGCTGGCCACGCTTTACCAGATTGATCCACTTGAAATCACCTTTGGTGTTCCAGAGCGCTACACGGGCCGTGTGCGGCGTGGGCAGCCCGTTGAGTTGATGGTGGCGGCATACCCCGATGAGCCTTTCGAGGGCGAAGTTCGCTACGTCAGCCCCTCGATCGAGCGTGCCACCCGCACTTTCGAGGTGCGCGCCCGCGTGGCCAACCCGGATCACCGGCTCAAGCCCGGGGCATTCGCCGCGGCAAGCGTGGTCATCGCCACGCGCGAGGACCGGCCGGTGATTCCCGAGGAGGCACTCATCGGTACGCGTGAGGGGCACATGGTTTTCGTGGTCGAGGAAGATGAGGGTAGTGAGCCGCGCGCAGTTGCCCGGTCTGTCCGTATCGGGTTGCGTCAGCAGGACCTGATCGAAATCGAATCGGGCCTTGAACCGGGAGAGACAATCGTACGACTCGGCCACATGCAAGTCGACGATGGTGACCCCGTCCGGGTCATTGAAGCCCATGAGAGCGGGTGGCTGGAAGATACCGCCCCAGCCATGGAGCCACCACAAGGCTGAGCCTCGTTCCCGGCATACGCAGGAATTCGTGCAATGATCTGGAATTTCTTCATCCGCCGCCCCGTGCTCGCGATCGTGATCTTCGTGATCCTGGGCATATTCGGTGTGTGGGGTTTTCTGAACATGCCCGTTCAGGAAAATCCCGACATCGACTTTCCCATCGTCAGCGTCAACGTCGTGCTGCCCGGCGCCTCACCGGAAGTGATCGAGACGGAAGTGCTCGACCCGCTTGAGGAAGAGATCAATGCCATCGAGGGGTTGAACGAGCTGATGTCGACCGCGCGGCAGGATACGGGATCGGTTACCGCCGAGTTCGAGTTGTGGCGCGATGTGGACGTGGCGGCCCAGGACGTTCGTGATGCCGTGGAGCGAGCGCGGCGCCGCCTGCCCGATGATGCCGAGGCGCCGATCGTCCGCAAGCTTGATCTTGATGCGCAGGCGATCATGTGGGTGACGTTAACCGGCGATGAACGCTGGGATGAACAGCGCCTGACCGACTACGCCGAGAACACGCTCAAGCAACAGCTCGAGACGATCCGCGGCGTGGGGCGCATCCAGGTCGGCGGGGCGCGTGACCCGGCTGTCCGCGTTCGGCTTGATCCCGAGCGACTGGCGGCCCACCAGATTACCCCCGAGCAAGTGGTCGACACGATCCAGCGCAACAACCTCGACACACCGGTGGGCCGGCTGGAAGGCTCCCGGCGGGAGTTGCTGATCCGCTCGCTGAGTCGTTTCAGTGATGCCGAGCCGTTCAATGACCTTGTCATCACCTATCGCAATGGCGCCGCCGTGCGTATCGGCGACGTGGGCGAAGCGATCGATGGTATTGAGAATGACCGCCAACTCGGCCGGTACTCGGGCGAGATCGCGGTGGGCATGGGCATTGTCAGGCAGACCGGAGCCAACACCGTCGAGCTTGCGCGCTCGGTCCGCCGCCAGTTGGCCGAACTCGAGGAGGCGTTTCCCCCGGGGCTGGAATATCGCATCGCGGCAGACCAGTCCGAGTTCATCCAGGAAAGCATCGCGGACCTTCAATGGACGGTATTGATCGCTGCAAGCCTTGTTGTCCTGGTGGTGCTCGCTTTCCTGCGCTCCGGCCGGGGAACGATCGTGGTCGCTATCGCCATTCCCACATCGCTGCTGATCGGTCTGGCGGTGATCCATGTGCTGGGCTTTTCGGTCAATGTCTTGACAATGCTCGGGTTGATCCTGGTCATCGGCATTGTGGTTGACGATGCGATCGTGGTTCTGGAACGCACCTACAGACATCTCGAGCAGGGCGCTGAACCCCGGGCGGCTGCGCGCGTGGGAACCACGGAGGTGGCGTTTCCCGCCATTGCCAACTCCCTCGCCCTCGGTGCGGTGTTCATTCCCGTGGCATTCACGGGCGGTATCATCGGCCGGTTCTTCTTCGAGTTCGGCATCACGGTGGCGATGACGGTATTCGCCTCGACATTCGTGGCGCTGACGCTCAGCCCGATGGTGTGTTCACGGCTGCTGCGGCCACCGCAGGAGCATGGCTGGCTGTTCCGCATGTCCGAGCGGCATCTGAAAGCCATCGAGTCAGCGTATGCCTGGTTGCTGCGCGGCGCGCTGAACCATCGCGCATTCACGGTGGTGGTCGGGATCGGCGCGTTCGGCATTGGTTTGCTGGCCCTCAGCGAGACCTCGCGCGAGTTCGCCCCCGATGAGGATCGCGCCCAGTTCATGATCATCTTCGAGACCCCACGGGGCAGCACCTTGAACGAGACGGACCGTTTTGCGCGCAAGATTGAAGCGATCCTTGACGACACGCCAGAGGTGACCGGGCAGTTTCTGGCCATCGGTCTCGGCCGCGGTGGGCCGGGCTCGCCGAGCAGTGGCATGGCGTTTGTCTCCATGACGCCGCGCACTGAGCGGGAAGCACATCAAAGCGAGGTGATGCAGCGGTTGCGTGAACAGTTCAATGACCTGACCGACGGCCGCGTCTTCGTCCGCGAACTGACCCCGGGCGGGATCGGGGGCTCACCTGTTGAGGTGGCCATTCGTAACCCGGACCTCGACCAGCTTGCCGAGCAGCAGGCGGGGGTCCTCGAATGGATGGAACGTCAACCCGAATTCGTCGGCGTTCGCTCGAATCTCGAGCTTGACAACCCGCGCCTCGATTTCATCCCCGACCGCGAGCGCATCGTTGAGATGGGCATCTCGGCCGCCGCGGTCAACCAGGCCAAGCGTTACCTGTTCGGCAACGTCGAGGTCTCACAGATCGAGCGTGCCGCCGAGCGCTACCCGGTGATGATGGATATCATCGGCCGCGGCGAGCTCACACCCGATGTGCTCGGCAACCTCTACGTGCGGTCGCAGAATGGGGATCTGATCCCCATGGAGAACCTTGGGCATACGGTGGAAAGCATCGGCCCCAATGAGATCAACCGCCTCAACCGGCTTCGCTCGGCGACACTGTCGGCCTCGAATCCACCCGGTGTGGCCCTCGGCGATGCGGTGGACAAGCTCGAGGATTATCTCGCTGCCACGCTGCCGCCAGGCACGGACTACGAACTGACAGGGCAGTCGCAGGTACTAGAAGAGTCCTTCTACTACCTGACGCTTACCATTATCATGGCCATCGTGTTCATCTACCTGGTGCTGGCGGCGCAGTTCGAATCGTTCTTCTATCCGTTCACGATCATGCTTGCCCTGCCACTGGCGACAATCGGCGCCTTTGGCTCGCTCTGGGCACTGGGCATGCCTTTGAACGTCTACGCCTTTATCGGATTGATCATGCTGATGGGGCTGGTCAGCAAGAACTCGATTCTGCTGATCGACTACACCAACGTGCTGGTCCGACGCGGCCGGCCGGTGAAGGAGGCGGCCTACGAGGCCGCGCGCGAACGTTTCCGCCCCGTGGTAATGACCGCCTGCTCGACGATCCTGGGCATGACACCGATCGCACTCGGCCTTGGCGCCGGGGGTGAAGCACGGTCCCCGCTGGGCATCAGCGTCGCCGCGGGCCTCATCGGTGCCACCGCATTGACGCTGGTGGTCATTCCCGTGGCGTATACGCTGATGGACCGGGTGCAGCAGGTTATCCTGCGAGCCTTCACCGGCGGTGAGGGTGAAGCGGGCGTGCCATCCCGGCCGGCTTTGGGAGCTTCCGGATGAAACTGGTTCAGATCATCTTCCACTTTGAGTATGCCGAGGCCCTCGAACGGCTGGTCGACAGCCACGGCATCACCGAGTACGTAAGGTATTCGATGATCGAGTCACGCGACCTTGACGGCAAGCACTTCGGCACGCAGGTCCACCCGGGCAGTGGGACCGTCATGCAGGTGGTGACCACCGATGACCGTGTGGAGCCGCTGCTTGCCGACCTCGCCGCGTTTCGCGAACAGAAGCCGGCCCATCGCCATCTCCAGGCGCTGGTCATGCCCATCGAGCGTCGCCTGCACGAAGAGATATAGCGGAACTGCGTCTCACCGGCTCTGTCCCAGGGCTCGGCGACGTCCAGTGAGGCGTTTTCACCACCTGCCATTGCCTCCCTGTATACCCCCGGCTGATGATGACGATCAGGAAAGGCTCCTCCATGCTCGTGCCCACGCTCATCATGGGCGCATTGGCGCTGGTTCTGCTGGTGCTGGCCTGGCAACAGGGCCGTCATTGGGAAGGACTGCGCGCTTCAGGTGAACTGACCGTCTCCGTCCTGCCCTTGCTTGTCATGGCGTTCCTCGTCGCAGGCCTGGTGCAGGTGCTCATGCCCGAGACAATCATTCGCAACTGGCTCAGCGATGAGGCCGGCCTTCGCGGCATCGGCATCGCGAGCATTGCCGGGGCGCTCTGTCCCGGCGGACCGTTCGTGAGCCTGCCCATCGTGGCTGGCCTCTTCCGCGGCGGTGCCGGGGTGGGGCCGCTGGTGGCGTTTCTCACCGCGTGGTCGCTGTGGTCCATCAACCGCCTGCCGATGGAAATCGGCATCCTCGGCTGGCGGCTGACAGCCATCCGCCTCGTCTGCACGCTGCTGTTTCCCCCGTTGGCCGGGATGATCGCCATGGTGCTGTTCCGGGATTTCGGACGCTGATGCTTACCACGGCCATTGGCAAACGGGTCCTGCCGGTGAGGGACAGTCCGAATCGTCGATGGGATGGAGCAGCCGGACGCCAGATTCAACCTGCTCCCGGGTGCATGACACTCGGCGCGGGCTCCCTTTGTATCCAGAGAAGGCTGGCTGGCATGGCCAGCGGGCTGTCT
>PUNN01000090.1 GCA_003552605.1 Phycisphaeraceae bacterium | reverse complement strand
CGCGGATGGACTCACCGATTTCCTCGGTGGCCTTGGTGGTGCGGTCGGCGAGCTTTCGCACCTCATCGGCGACGACGGCGAAGCCGCGGCCTTGCTCACCGGCGCGGGCGGCCTCGATGGCGGCGTTGAGTGCCAGCAGGTTTGTCTGATCGGCGATGTCGTTGATGACCTCGATGATCTGGCCGATCTGCTGACCCCGCCGGCCGAGTTCCTCGACACTGGCGCTGGAACTGGTGACGGCGTCCTTGATCGCGTCCATGCCCTGGACGGTCTCATCCACCACGCTGCCGCCTTCCTCGGCGACCTTGCCCGAGTCCTCCGCGCTGCGGGCGGCTTCGTTACTTTTCTGTGCAACCTCGACGATGCTTGAAGACATTTCTTCGATCGCCGAGCTGATCTGAGTCACCTGCGCGTTCTGCTCGTTGATGCTCGTTGCCATCTCCTCGCTCGAGGCGGCGATCTCTGTCGCGGCACCGGCCACTTCCGTTGCCGAACTCGAGACATCGGCAACGATCGCGTTGAGCGAGTTTGACATCTCGTTGACCGCCTCGGTCAACTCACCGATCTCATCGTTGGCCGTGACCTTCAGCGGATCGCCGGTCAGGTCACGGGCGGCGATCTGCTTGGCCCGGGCGACCACTGCATGGATGGCCTGCACGATCCGGGAGACGATCCACCACGACACGAACACGCCAATGAGCACGCCCACGACCAGCGTGGCGATCATGAACGTACGCGCGGCGGCGTAGTTGGCATCGCTCGCTTCCGCCCGCCGCTCCATGGCCTCATCGGCCCGCTCGGCAATTTCACGAAGCTGGTCTTCCGCCACCTCGACAAACTCTCGGCCTTCGTTGGCCGACAGTTCCTGGGCGACCTCGTTGGTATTCTCGAGCGAGAGTTCCTGCACGCGCTCGTTGACATCGAGCCAGTCGTTGCGAAGGCGGTTGAAGTTGACCAGCACACGCTGGTTCTCATCGGTCGCGATCTGCTCCAGATCATCGATGTGCGTCCGCGCGTCACGATTGTACCGCTCGATCGCTTCGGCATGCGCATGCATGTTGTCCACGGTGCGTGAAAGGACGAAGTCCTTCTCCGCGCGCTGCATGCTGAGCACCGCAGCGCGGATGCGCTCGCCGAGCAGCGCCCGGTCAGCGGCCTCGTGCGCCTCGGCCACGTACTGCCGTATCGTCTCGTCATCGGTGGCCTCCGATGCCCGCTCGAGGGTCTGGCGCACCTCGCGCTCGTTGCGCTCGGTCAGCTCCTCGAGCGCCTCATCCATCTCGGCGGCGAGCCGGCGGCCTTCACCATCCGACAGCTCGAATGCCTGGCGGTTGGTCGCCCGGCGGCTGTGATCCTGGATCTGCTGATTGACGTCCATGAACTCGTCCATGGCTTCCTGGAACCGGGCGAGCAGGCGGCGGTTCTCATCATCAGCGAGTTCGACCATCGACTCAACGTTCTCGTTGAGGCGCTGATGAAAGTGTTCAATGCCCTCGGCATGCTCGTCCATCTCCTCATCGGTCTGCGAGAGGATGAGGTTCTTCTCCGCCCGGTGCAGCGCGACAAGCGCCTGTTCAGACCGCGACGCGAGCAACTGCTGCGCTGCGGCGACGTCCACGATCTCGTTGAGCTGCTCATTGATCTGCCCCATACGGGCGATGCCGAGCACGCCGACGATCACGGCGACCACGGCAAGCAACCCCACGACTGAGAAAAGTTTTCCATTGACAGACTTAAGTTTCGACCACATGTGTTTGACCTCTCAGTAGACCTCGGGCCACGGCAGGTGCAACCGGTGGGCCCACGGTGTCACCCGCCGGCTCGAGCGCCGGATCTGAAGAGCCGGTTGCACTCCGCAGCCTAAGTGTTGAGTCGGCGATGCCACGGACTCGCTTGAATGCAGACATGTGACATTCGCCGCGATGCGATTGCGAAGGCGTTTCAGACGGCAAACTATTAACTTAAACATGCGGGTAGTACTCCGGCGCGAGTGCTGTGAACACGGGTCGCTTCTGCTTCGTATACGGGTATATGGATGGGAACCACGATGCACGGAACCTGGATGTTGCGGTCAGGCAAGACTTGCGGCCATGCGTGGTACATGCCGTGGTCAACGGTGAATTGACCAAATCAAAGGCGGCGACGGTCTTTGGTGTGTCACGAACGAGCGTCCACACATGGGTGGATCTGTATCATCAGCAAGGGGAAGAGGGACTCACTCCCTTAAGGCCTGGCCCCGCCAAAGGCGGTGGGTACTTGAAGGGCTTGCAAGCCGGTGTGATCGTGAATATCATCAAGGATCGCACGCCAGATCAGCTCAAGATGCCGTTTGCATTGTGGACGCGTGAGGCGGTTCGTGATCTGATCTACAACAAATTCGGGATCTGGTTCGCCATCCGTAGCGTTGGAGACCTGCTGGAGCGGTGGGGCTTTACCGCTCAGAAGCCGCAACGAGGGGCCTATGAACGAGATGATGAGCAGAGTCGAGCGTGGCTGGAGAACGAAGACCCGAAGCTGCGTCGGCGGGCCAAGCGGCAAGGAGCCCAAAGTTACTGGGAAGATGTGACCGGCCTTCGCAGCGACCATTGCGTGGGTCGAAGCTATGCGCCGAGTGGTGAGACTCCTATCGTCAATATGGCGGGACAGCGGTGCGGGTGCAACATCATCTCGGCAGTGAGCAACAAGGGGACGCTGCGTTTCAGTGTCTTTGAGGGCGGATTCAACCAGGATGTGATGATCGACTTCCTGTCACGTCTTGTTTGGGATGCCGACCGCAAGGTCATCGTGAGTGCCGACGGTTATCCGGCCCACAAGGGCACGAGGCTCAAGCGTTGGCGTAGGGCTCATGCCGACAAATGCGAACTGGTGCTGCTTCCGGCGTACGCCCCGGAAGTGAACGCGACCGAAGTTCTGAATCAGGACTTGAAGGCCAACATCTTCTCCACGTGACGATCAGCCATGAAGCGCGAGATGGTTGAGCATACGCCCTCAAATCTGACATCCACTCAGAAATGCCATGACGTTGTGAAGTCCTACTTCCAGGAAGGTTATGTCAAAGATGCATCCACATGACCGTCACGACCAGTGGTTCAGAGAAATGGCACCGCAGTAGTGCGAAGAGGAAATAACCATCAATGCGAGTATCTCCAATACGTTGAGCTGGGTTCTGGATGACTGGCCCGTCGTCTGCAGCTTTATGCCGGAAGGCTGGCAGGGGTCGGCCAGAACGCTCGGCGCCCTGCACCGCGCTCGGCAGGTTCGTAGCGCCGAGTCACTGCTCAGGCTGCTTCTGCTGCATCTTGCCGACGGCCGTTCACTGGCGGATACCGCATCGAGGGCCCGCGAATACGGATGGTGTGACATCTCGGCAGTCGGCGTGTTCAAGAGGCTTGCAGCCAGCGAACACTGGCTGCGCTGGCTTGTCGAGCGGATGTGTCACCATCTGGTGGCCCCCGTATGTGAGATCCCGCCGGATGGCCCGCCGATGAGGGCCCTCTTCACAAGGAGGGTGAGGGAGCCGGGAACAACCGGGTCGCATCGCCAGCTCATGTTCACCATCAGGCTCAACGAACTCGCTTGTGATCACTATGCCGTGAGCCAGCCGGCCGGCGGGCGGGTGGAGGCATCGTTGCCTGTCAGCGCCGGTGACGTGTTCATTGCCAACGCGCGGACGTCGCCTGCGACCGTTACCCGCATTTGCGACCACGGGGGCGGGGTCATTGTACGCATCAGGTCTGGCGAAACCGGGCTGCGAGGGCTGGGTGGTGAAAGCGTGCAGCCGCTGCTGTGGGCCGCTGATGTGGCTGCCGGCGCTGCTGGGGTAACCGAAGCAGCGCTTCAATGCGGTGAGCGTGAGCTTGATGGACAACTGTTTGCCGTGCGGCGAAGCGGCCTGGCTACCGAGGTCGCCCATCGTCGTATGTGCCATCCGGCGGCACGACGAACCGCAAAGAAGGGCGGCTTCCGCGAGACCGACCTGCCTTACATCTTCGTCTGGACAAGCGCCCCGCAGCCCGGCCTTGCCCCGGTAGAGGCACTTGAACTGTACCGGATGCGGTGGTGGCTCGGCGGGGTCATGCACAGGATGAAGCGCATATTCAGGCTTGGCCATGTGCCGAGGCACGGCGATGGGGCAGCTCGGGCGTGGGTTCATGGCAAGCTCCTCGTGGCCCTGCTCGCGATGAGGATGCGGGTCGAATGCGGCATGGGCTCGCCGTGGGGTTACTCCCTGCCGGCGCAGTAGGCGGTGGGCTGAAGCGGGACGTACCGGCCGCAGCGCCCCTTTGGATGACGGGATGGGCGGGGCGATCTTGCCCTACCGTGGGCCTGGTCACGGTTAGACGCGGAAGAGACAAAGTTAATATATGGCCCGCAGCGCCAGTTTCACCGCAAGGGCACCTGAATGGGGATTGCGCTGCGCAATCCGGCCTGTGAAAGCGCGTGGTGACGGCTCGGCAGCGTCAAATGAGCGCCGCCTTCCGGCCATGACAGTGCGCCGGGATCGCAGCGAAGCGCACGGGGCCTCCCCCGGTCCATGCTCGAAGCCGCATCTGGTGTCATGGCAGGCGTGTCCGGGGTCATTCACCGGGGGGTGGCCGGCCTCGCAACCGGGTGGGCGAGGCGGGCGTCGGCGTCGGGCTGGACCGAGGGCCCCCGTGGGGCGGGGGCAAAGGGGGGAAATACATGAGTTATGGGTTGGCAATGTCGAACAGGTCGGTTGAACTTTCTCCCGCCTGGGAAACTGCAATCTGCACGCTTCATGTGACGACCACGGTTGCCACTGTGCAATGTTCCGGCAGCCACTTTTCACTTAACCTCCTGATGGGGATGCCGCGACTGCCGCCCGTTCCCATTCTTGATGCCAGCGAGCCGATCAACTCCTCCGAAGGCGCACGTACACCATCGAAATCCCAGCAGGTCCGTGGAAATGGCGTCATCCGCTGGTGCTGTTGACCTTGAACTGCCCGACGAGTGCCTGGAGTTGCTCTGCCTTGGTCGACAGTTGGGTCGCGGCGGTGGCGGCCTGCCCGGCGCCTTCGCTGGCCTGATTTGAGGCCGAGGCGATGGACTCGACGTTGCGGCTGATCTGCTCACTCGCCGCGGACTGCTGCTCG
>PUNN01000102.1 GCA_003552605.1 Phycisphaeraceae bacterium | reverse complement strand
CCGCTGATGGACACATGATGTGTCACCACCCGCCGTACCTGCATTTTTTGCTGCGAACTCTGCGTTACCCGCAGTTTGTCCTCACGTTTGATCCAGGCATGCGATGCCAATGAGGCTGCCGGAGCAGGTTCGCCTTTCGCCTACTTCGCGCTCTTTTTAGCAGTCTTATTCGCCCCCACTTTTTCTGAGCGCCGTAGACCGCCCATGCACCCGACGTCTCCCGGTGGTCCGCGCTATCGGCGCAGGCCCGGCCATGATTCAGCGCGGTTCCAGAAGTCATCGTCCCGGCCGCCGTAGTAGCCGGCGAGGATGGCATCGAGCACCTCGCTTGTGCGCAGCGCTGCGGTGGCGGGGCTCGGGCATCGGCCCTCGCCGCGAAGCTCATCCACAATGCTGGCGATCAGCGGTTGCTGCACGTGTTCGGGGAAGGGGATGTCGAAAATTTCGGTGCCATCGGGGCCTTGAAGCTCGATGGGCTCTTCGCTGAACATTGAGATGTGGAGCCGGCCGATGGTGCCGGTGAGTGTGAGCTGGTCCTCGCGCTCGCTGCTGGCGAAGTTCCATGTCGCCGCGCCGGGAATGCCCGCGGCGGTGAAGGTCATGGTGCAGGTGTCCTCAACAGGACAGGGCGAGGCAAGGTTGGCCGCGTTTCCGGCCACGTGCTCGAGCGGGGCGATGAGGTGATCGATGATGTCCAGTGCATGCGAGCCCATGTCCATGACCAGGCCGCCACCGTGCTCCGGACGCAGCCGCCAGGGCAGGTTGTGGGGATCGACCTTCTCGTGGCGCGGCTCGGCGTAACGGTAGTTGATGGCGGTCAATGTCCCGAGCCGGCCCGAGTCGATCAACCGGCCGACCTTGAGAAACCGCGGCATTGCGCGGCGGTAATAGGCCACGAACAGCGGCACACCCGCGCTTTCGAAAGCCTCGATCATGCGGCGGCATTCGGCGGCGTTGCGCGCCATGGGCTTCTCGACGTAACACGGCTTGCCTGCTGCGGCCGTCGCGAGGGCGTATTCGCAATGCGAGCCCACGGGCGTGGCCACGTAAACCGCATCCACCTCCGCATCATCGATCAGGTCTTCAGCCCGGTCGTACCAGCGGGGCACGCCATGACGCTTCGCGTAGTCGCGTGCGCGGTCGCCATCACGTCGCATTACGGCGACAAGCTCGCTGCCCTCGACCTTTGAAAATGCCGGCCCGCTCTTGACCTCGGCCACGCTGCCACAGCCGATCATGCCCCATCGGATCGTCTTCATCGCCAGCCTCCTTCCGGTGCGATTTCGAGCCATCGCAGCCCGCTACGGCCCATTGCGGGGGCAGGGCAGCGCCATCGTGCAACTTAGAAGTGCAATGTCCGGCCCTCGGTGCCCAGGGCGGCTTCATGCACGGCTTCGGAAAGCGTGGGGTGGGAGTGGATCGTGGCGATGATTTCAGAGGCGGTCGCCTCGAGCCGCCGGGCAAGGCCCAGCTCAGCGAGCAGTTCCGTCACGCCCTCGCCGATCATGTGCGCCCCGAGCAGCTCGCCGTACTTCGTATCGGTCAACAGCTTGACGAAGCCTTCGGTCGTCCCCATCGCCTGCGCCTTGCCCGCAGCCTGGAAGGGGAACTTGCCGATGCGGTAGTCCTCATCCGGCTTGAGACCGGCTTCCTTCAGCTCCTGCTCGGTCTTGCCGAGGCTGGCCACCTGTGGCTGGCAGTACGTGCAGGCGGGGATGGCCTCGTAGTCGATCGGCGCCGGCTGGTGGCCGGCGATCTGCTCGACACAGATCACCGCCTCCTCGCTGGCCACGTGAGCAAGCCACGGTGGGCCGATGACATCGCCGACGGCGTAAATCCCCTTGACCGATGTCTGGTACGTGGCCTTGTCGACCTTGATATGGTCCTTGACGATCTCGACCCCGACCTTGTCGTCGAATAGGCCCTCATGATTGCCGCGAACCCCGATGGCAACGAGCACCTTGTCGGCTTCGAGCTTCTTCGTCTTCTTCTCATCGGCCACATCGGCGATCGTGACCTCGACGCCTTTCTTCGTCTTCTTGACCCCCGTCGTCCTGGTGGCCGTGTGGGTGTCAATCCCCTGCTTCTTGAAGCTGCGGGCGATGGCCTTGGAGACTTCGTGATCCTCGATCGGCAGCAGGCGGTCGAGCATCTCGATGACGGTGACCTTCGTGCCGAAGGCGTTGTAGAAGTAGGCGAACTCCATGCCGATAGCGCCGGCGCCGACGATGATGAGCGATTCCGGCTGCTCGGGCAGGGTCATCGCCTCCTTCGAGGCAATAACCTTCTCACCATCGAAGTCCGCCCCCGGCAGGCTGCGTGAGCGGGCGCCGGTGGCGATGAGGATGTGCGTGGCCTTGACGGTGTCGACTTTCTCCCCTTCGGGTCCGCCCTTGAGCACATCGACGCTGCCGGGTGCGGTGATGCGGGCGAAGCCCTCGATGTGGGTGATCTTATGCTTCTTGAACAGTCCGTGGATGCCACGGTTAAGGGTGCCCGCGACGTTGCGTGAGCGGCCGATGACCTTCGACCAGTCGTGGCCGATGTTGTCCGCAAGGATGCCCCAGTCCCCGGCTTCGTGCTTGAGCCGGTGGTAGAACTCGGCACCCGCCAGCAGGGCCTTGGTGGGGATGCAGCCCCAGTTGAGGCAGACCCCACCGAGCTTGTCATTTTCGATGCAGGCCACGCTCATCCCGAGCTGCGCCGCCCGGATGGCCCCAACGTACCCGCCGGGTCCGCCGCCGATGACAACAAGATCATAATTCTTTTCAGAAGCCATGTTTTCGTTTTCACCTTGGATTTATTGCTTTCAGCCGCGCTGTGTTACGTCCCACGGGACATTTGCCCCTACAGCCCAAAGTTGCAGGCATCCCACCCCCGGCGCGGGGCGATTGTAACGGCTGCGGCGGTTTGGAGCCCGCTCCCGCTAGCTTTCGTCCAACAGCGGCCATTGGCGCGGTTGCACGGGCGGGCGCCCGGCAGTGCGGGTTGAGTGCAAGCGATTTATTTTCAGTAACTTACAGCTAATCCGTCCGGGGCGGCGACTGGCCCGGATCGCGCTGCTGAACGCAGCCGATGGCGATCCCCGTGTCATGCACAGGCCCCCGCGGGTTGCGGCTTGGCCTGAGGTTCCCCGCGGGGCTGGCCGCCCCCTGTCAAGATTTTTTTGCCTTTCCCGGAGCCGAACTATTGTACTGGCGAATATATCGGGTATAATCGATGTGAGTTGGAGTCGGAGGTGTGTGGCCTCCGCCCGGCGCGGCGTGGCAGGTAAACCTCGCCGCCCGGACCAAGCCTGCTGGCCCTTGTTGCAACCGATCGAGTCTCGGCGGTGATGGGCCGCCCTTTTCGGGGGCGGAAAGATCAATGGCGAAAGGGACAGTCGGCAGGAAGCGTTTCGCATCAGGGACACGGGGTGAAATCCCCAACTCTTAACCGGATGGCCTTCGAGCGGCCATCCGGAGGAAGCGAGAGAGACCATGAGCACTTTCAGCATTCGTCCGTTGAGTTTCGCGGTTGCGTTGCTTTTTGCAGCGGGCGGGACGGCCCACGCCGCGCCCATCGTCGTTGACGATTTCAGCAGTGGTTTCGACTTGGAGACGGTGCAGCAGACCGGGGTGGTGACCGTGGATGGGCCGGTGACTGTCGTCAGCGGTGCTGCGCGGACCGTCTCGGTTGACACGCCGAGCACTGCCCCCGGCCTAAGCGTGAATGTTGCTGAACCGGATGCTGAGCAACTGCTCAGTTTCTTCACCTCGGCAGCCACTGCAAGCGAGTTGCGCCTGCTGTATGACTTCAACGGCAACGGTATGGATCTCTCCGGCCTGACCGGCATCAGCCTCGACTTCCACGCCCTGAGCGCCGGAACAGATTATACGGAGTTGCCGGTCTGGTTCGAGTTGACCGATGGCGATGACAACACCATCGAATACACCGCGATGGTCGCTGAGTCGATCAGCCCGTTCACCCTGCTCGTTGACTTTGACGATTTCACCGGCGATACGGGCTCGTTCGACTTCGCCGCGCTTGATGAGTTCCGCGTGCGGCTCAACACGGATTTGCAGGTTAGCGCCGGTGCGATTCTGCGCGGCGGAGAAGGTCGCGGGCTGACGTTCATACCCGAACCCGCCTCGCTGGCGCTTCTGGGCATCGGTGGGCTGGTGCTGCTGCGGCGCCGCCGCACTGCCTGAAAAGCTTGCATCAAACGACGAAATAGACGACCTGTTCAAGGCGGCCGGCATTGTCCGGCCGCCTTTTTTTCTGCCCTCGAGGCAACAGGGTACGCCAGGGCAAACGCTTGTGGCTCGGCTGGCTGCATCAGCAGCCGCCCCCGGGGGGTTCGTGTGATGGCCATGCATCGAACCCGCTTTCACGAGCCGCCATGGCCATCGGCTGCGCTTCCGGGGGCAGCCGCTGACCATGCCACCCTGTTTCGCAGCTACATGCGTTTGCCCTGCGGGGTCGTCCGTCAGAGTCGCCCGCCTTCGCGGGCAGCAGCGTGCCCATCCTTTCCGTGCGGGGTGCAGGTCGGCGGCCGGCTACTTCATCTCTGATGATGCCTGTATCATTTGCATTTCCATCCGTCCCGATCCGCGGCCAATGAAGAGGTGGTGGCCGGGCGAAAGGCAAAGCCGGGCGGGGATGATTGTCCGTTGTTGAATGGCGCCGCCGCGTCAAGGTGGGCAAGATGGGCAAGCGGGGAAGAGATGATGTGGCGTCGATTGAGAAAAAGGTGCCCGGGAGCGTGCGCAGCTTGCCCATCTTGACTTGTGGCAGGGCGATGGATGGTCGATCTGTTGTTTCGAACGCCGTGATCCGCAGGCATGATGATGCCGGCGTTGCCGCGATGATGTCACAAGGGAGTCAGGTTATGGCGAATCTGCCCGTTTACCCCCACACCGCATCCATGCGCCCACAGGCTCCGAACTCGAGCGTTCCACCGCGCGAACCGCTCGGCCCGCCGCAGCCCATCGACCACCTTGGCGAGGCGGCCATGGCGATGGTCGATGAGGCACTCGACCGCCTGCTCGAGGATGTGCTTTGCGACCTGAACAATGAGCCGTGGCGTGCGGTGGGCTGACCCGGCCGACCACCGCAGCGAGGCGACAGGCAGGG
>PUNN01000095.1 GCA_003552605.1 Phycisphaeraceae bacterium | reverse complement strand
GGGCTGACGGTGGTGGGCTGGACCTCCTCGAGCTGGAGCGTGGTGTCGATGCGGAAGTTGGCCTCGACGGTGTGGCGCTCGGCCATGAACACATCGAGGCGGTAAGTCTCGCCCGGTTCGAAGCCGAACCGGTCGGCTTCATCGTCGAGGTTGATCGTCTGGCTCGCCTGGGGGTGGACGCCGCCGAGGTCGATCGCGAGCTTGCCATCGATGAACACCCACACATCATCATCGCCGGTGAACGTGAATTCCAGCGGGTAGTCGCGGTCGTCGGGGTCGATGAAGACGAACTCGGTGCGCAGCTCGAAGGTAAAGTGGTAGTTGTGCGGGAGGCCTTCGTTGCCGAAGCCTTCGTTGTCGATCGGGAAGAAGCTGTCGGGCAGGACGCGGGCGAAGGTGTAGATGCCACCCGGCTCATCCTGGCCGTTGTCAAGCGTGATGGTGTGGGCGATGTTGATGTTTACATCCGGGTCATCGCGGTACCACTGGTTGAAGCTTTCCTCGGAGTCCACGGGGATGGGGCGCCGCCAGGTGGCATCTTCCCTTTCGAGGCGAGCCCCATAACCCGGACCATCCTGCGGATTGCCGTACGAGCCGGCCTTTACCCACACGGTGACGATTCGCTTGCCGGCATGTTCCTCCGGTACCTTGTACAGTCCCGTCTTTTCATCGCTGAGCCCATCGAACTTGTACTCGTTTCCATCATCGAGGCCGAGAACCACGTTTGAAAGATCCCGCGAGCACTCGATCCATACCGCATCACGGAAGAACTCAGGATCGTCGCCTACCTCTTCACGAAACTCTTCATCATACGAGGGGCTTTTGATAACCTGGTCTTCGGCATCCGCGTCAAACCACCAGACGGTATACTTCGTCTCCTGATTGCCTTGGCCCTCAACGACTTTGCGGGTGAACGTCCCATGCTTGTAATGCAGGTTAAGCCGCGGCAAGCCATCACTGCACAAGGTCGGATAGACCATATTCTTGTACACGTGCTTGTCCGGGCCGGAGTCCACTGTCCACTCGGTGAAGTGGATATGCATGAAGTCGTTACGCTCCATGTCCGGATGGGACATCTTGAAGTCGCGGACGTTGCCCGTCAGATCGATGGTGTGTGCCGCCGACTGCGGCCCCACAGCCCCGCCGGCGAGCACCGCACCTGCCACTGCCAGTGATGCAAGCTTCTTGTTCATGGTGTTCGTTCCTTCCATCGCCTCACGAGTTCGAGTGTCGTTCAGGCCCGATCCGAACGCCGGATCGATCGCCCTTGGTATCACCTGCTCACGCTTCAAATCTACGATTCGCAGTCCCGTCAAGCCAGTAAAAATGGTCAATTGTGCCTGTGCGATCCTTACCTGACCCCTACATGTGGGCGCTGCGGCCGCGCCTGCCGGTAGCCGTTCACTCGAGTTTCCGCGGCGCCGTCGAGGCGAAGACGCGGAAGGGAATGCGCGTTTCGGACTCGATCGGCAGCGTGGCATCGGGATCGGCCTCGACGGTCAGGTCCATCGTGGCGCGTTCGAGCACCAGGGTGCCGTTGCGAAGCCGCCGCGGCTTGCTCGAGAAGCGGGCATCCGTCACGCCGCCGAGAATGGGCTGCTCGACCGAATCATCGGCGTCCCATGCACTGCGAATGAGCCACAACTCCTCGCTTTCCGGCCGGTACTCGAGCCGGATGTGGTTGTCCTGCGGGTCGATCAGTTCGATGAACGTCGAGTGCAGCAACCCATCTTCATGCACCACATGGGGCGGATCGACCTCGAGCGGTCCGTGGGCGGTGCTCGTGCGGACAAGGCCAAGCAGCCGGTGAACGACCATGCGGGTGGCGGCCTGTGTGGTGGCATCCTCGGCGGCGCTGCCGTAGGCGCGGAAGCTTGCATCGATGGCCACCGCCGTAGCCGCTAGCAGCATCGCGATGATCGGCAGGGCGATGAGCACCTCCATCAGCGTGATGCCGCGGGATCGCGCCCGGCGGCGGTGCATGGATGCAGCGGGGGGGGCGTGGGCGGTGCCGGCTCGGGCACTGATGCGGGGGCGCCGCTCGGCCAGGACGGCTGCGCGCGCATCCTCGCGGCGGCTGGATGTCGAGCGCGGCGGTTCGGCGCTGATGCCCACTTGCACCGGTGGAAGGCAGTGAGCCGCACGGGTGCGTGTGTTGGCAGGTTGTCCGGCCCTGTCGGCCATGGCGTGGTTCATCCTTCGTGTCAATAGCGATTCCGCTCGGAATAGCTCTGCATCAGCGGCATGACCTGCACCGGCCCCTTGATGCCATCGGGCAGCGGGATTTCGGGGTTGTACCGGATGCGGATGGCGCCGAGGCCCTTGGTGGGCAGTTCCGCCTCCATGTCGCCCTGCTCACGGGCGAAGTAGCCGAGCGTGACGTTGAAGTTCGGGCTGGTCTCACCGATCACGGGGCCCTCATCCTCGACCGGCTGGAAGGTGGTGATCAGCGAGCCTTCGAGGTTGATATTGCCGCGCATGTCGATGATGCCAGCCACGATCGAGCCGGTCATGTCTACCTGCTCGCCGCTGTCGTAGGGTGAGACGAAGGTGCCAAGCTCGACCGACCAGTGGGGCATGAGGATGTTGCTTCGCCGGAACAGGGCGGCCTCCTGGGCGGTCAGGTGCTCGGCCTCGGGCTCGAACTTCGTCCTGCCGGTGAACTGCACCTTGTTGCGGACGTGGGTGAACTCCTTGGGCGTCTGACCCACAAGAATGCCCTCGATCGTGGCGTTGTGGAAGCGGAGGTTGTTGGCGAAGTGGCGCGTATCATCCACATCAATGAAGCCGCCCGCGGCGGGATCGTAGACCTCGGCGGTCAGGCCCGGATACTTCTCGACGTAGTCATCATCCTTCTTATCGAGCATGCCGGCGTAGTTGAACATCGGGTCCGCGTTTTCCCGGGTGGTGTCGACGAAGGTGACGCCGCGGAAGGTGCAGTCGATGAACAGGGCGTTGGTGCCCATGGGGATGCGGGCATTCTCGAATGTGCGGTTCTCGTAGACCGGACGCCTGTAATACTCGTAGGGATAGGCGGCACCGAAGGGCACCTGCTCCCAGATGTAGTAGTCCGGCTCGGCGCCGGCCTCGGCGTAAAAGGCGTTCTCGCTGGTCATCGCCCGGAAGGTGGCCACATCGAAATCGTCCGGCTCGTACGTCAGATCGAGCTGCTCATCGGCGCCGAACGTGGTCGGGCTCTCGCGGTGGTCGGGGTCGATCGAGCCCTGGAAAAAGTGCTGCACCCCGCTCTCGGCGGCGCCATCGGCCCAGGATGAAAGGTCGCTTTCCAGGTAGACCTGCCCGCTGAGCTTGTGATAGATGTTGCCCGGCAGCACGGCATCGCCGCCATCGGTAAGAACATCCACCAGCTCCGAGGCGCGCACCTGCTCGGCCAGTTCATCATCAAGGTTCATCGCCGATGCGAGCTGCTCGGCGGTGATCTCCCAGTCACTGTCGCCCGGCTCGACGCCCATCCAGTGCAGGAAAAGGTCATAGTCGTCGACGTACCCATCCCCCGTGACATCGAGCTTCTCGAGTTGTTCCATCAACTCTTCATCGTCCAGCGGCCGGATGTCACGCTTCAGGTTCAGCCGGTTGCTGAAGTCGACGTCATAGTCCGCCACCAGGTCGTAATACCATGACAGCGTCTCATCAAGGTCCGGATGCAGGCCCCAGAAGTCGCTCATCATGTGGATTGGGTGGCCGTGCTCGAGGTGGGTGTCGGTAAACCGCGATCCGACCGGCCCCTCGACCTGCACGTTCTGCCCGATCATCACGCGGCTCTGCGACAGCACGGCGAAGCGTACCTGCTTGACGATGCGGAAGTCCATCTGGATCGTCCGCTCGATGGGGCTGCTCGCACTGCCATCGGTGGCGGTGACCTCGACACGGATGAAGCGGTGATCAAGCGGGTGCTGGTTGCTGACCGGTGGGTCCATGTCCCAGTACGGCGGGCGGTTGTAGTAGTCGCCATCGTAGTTCTCACCTTCGAGCGGATGCGGGGTGAGCCGGGCGGTGAACTGCGGCGCGTTGGGCCCGACCGCGATTGGGCCGATGGCCAGCGTGTTGCCATCCATCCAGACATCGCCGAGCAGATGGTCATCATCGAGGAACTTATCGATCAGGCGGTCGCGGATGCCGGTATCGCTCTCTTCCCAGAGTGCCCGGGCCGTCTCATCGTCGATGTCACCGATGCGTGTGGTGACCTCATGGGAGACCCTGCCCAGACGATACGTGACGAACTGCATGCCCGTCTCAGCCGCGGCGAGCGAGCGGTTGATGCGGAGGTGGGCATCGGCGGTGGTCAGGTTGCCATGGGCGATGATGGCCATCGAGGCGGCGAGCGATGAGAAGATGACCAGGAAAGTCATCGCGAGGATGGCCGCCACGCCGCGCTGCCGTCGCACCGCGCGGGCAGGCCGCGGCCGTGGCCTGCGGGTGTGAATGCTGGCGGTGATCCTCATGGCATGCTCCTTGGCGCCTCCGCGAATGCTCCTGCGGTTGCGGCGTTGCCGGGGCTTCCCGGTGCCCTGGCTTCCGTGGGGCCGGCCTTCCGGGGGCCGGGGGCGGGTCGGGCTGGTGCTCATCGCGGTGGAACGACCCAACTCATCGTGGTCACGTGCTCAGCCTCACCCGTGCGCGGCGGGTAGTAATTGACCGTCACTGTCACGCGCATCATGTCGGTGGAGCCGAGCGGATGCGTGACCGAGGTGCTGATGTTCTCCGGCAGCACATTCTCGACCTCGACTACCTGTTCCCAGTTGTCCATACCGGGGATTTCCTGGCGCAGGGCGTTGATCGGCGGCCGGAACGTGGTGCCGGAACCGAAGCCGTCTGCATCCACCTCACCGGCGAAGTCATCGAGATCGTTCCAATCCTCGACACCCTGCTCCCAGGGCTCGGGGCCGAGATACATCGTGCCCGTGATCGGGTCGTGATGCGGCAGGTGCATGGTCAGCTCGCGGACCTCGTTGGCAAGCAGCATGGCGGTGCCGGTGCGCTGGGCCCAGTTGTTCTTCTGGTGGTAGGCCTGCTGCGCGGCCATGATGGCCAGCACGCCGGTGCCGATGATGACCGTGGTCAGCGCCGCCTCCATGAGCGTGAAGCCGGCGCTGC
>PUNN01000408.1 GCA_003552605.1 Phycisphaeraceae bacterium | reverse complement strand
TCCGCTTCCCCGGACAGCATTGCTGGAGCCGGCCTTCCCGTGTCCCTTTTATCGCGATTCACCCCAAGCGCTGTGTTGAGCCATCGAAAACAGAGATATGGATCGCCGCAGAACGTGTTTCACGTGAAACGCGACATCTTCATCATCGACGATACCCCGTCACTTATAGTGCCCATAGATGCCCAGGCCTGCAAGCAAATGCAAGGGCATGCAAAGGAGTGCAACTCAATCAAACCACCGGACCACACAGCTGTTGATGACACCCTCGCTGTTTCACGGAAGCACTGTCCTGTTTTGATGACGAATCGGACCCTTGTTGCTCCCGGTAGAGCAGCTTTGATGTCGTTGCAAGCGTGTGCATCCGGCTGCATGCCGATGCATGACAATGACTGGAGTGCGCCAAGGTCAGATGGGATTGGGGGCAAGTTGGCCCCGAGGGACCGGCTGCTGGAAACTCTCTGGTGCGCTGGTCGGCCTCCAAGATCGTCCCGGTGATCCGACCCAGCAAGGCCGCGACCCTGGACGGGATGGTCATTGGGGGCGCTGGCGTCACGGTTCATATCCCTGGCAGGGCGTCTGCAGGGATGTGAGGAGCAGATGTGCCTGATTGGCCTGCGGCTTGGACATGCGCCGCGGGACCGGCGTGGCCCGCATGGTCTGAAGGGGCCGCGGTCGGCAATCACGTTGCGGCCTCCCCGAATGCCGTCTCGAGGAATTTACGTTCCGCGTTAACAAGGGCGATGATGATGCGCATGGCGGTTCGACGTGTCAGCCTCGGCGGGGAGTGCGGCCATCTTTCAGCTGCCCAAGGGAGGTAGATGGCCGCATCACGCTTGCGCGCGTACATGAGTGAGGTATACTCGATGTAGAGCGACACTCTCATCCGGCGTGTGTCGCGCTGGATGATAGATGCGTCGAAATGAAACGTCGCTAAGGAGCCCGACCATGATGAAACATGATTACGCGGACGTGGCCAACGAGATCGGATCGTCATCGTCGTACGATGCCGGGGAACAACCGCTCTCCGATAACCCCACATCCCACGATCCGGCTACCACTGCGCAACTCCGGATGACAGAGATCGTGTCCCAGCTCAAGGATCGAGCGCAGCCGGTGAGCGAGGACGATGCGGCCGACATGTGGCATGAGGCAACGGCCTTGTTCTTCGCTTACCGCCGGAAGCTGTACATTGAGATGACCGATATCGCCTCGATCATGATCGATCGCTATCCCTCCATGATGCGTCCGGTTTTGGAGCGGACCGTGTCAGGCTGGGTCCACGCCGAGACCTACGCTGGCAACGGTGATCGTTGGCTGGCCCTGTGGCATATCCAGATACTGCGACTCGCCCTCATTCAGGAATTCAACATCAAGACAGCGAGTGAATTCGCGATGCTGGACGCCGTGGTCGGGCATCTGCGCGCATATGTCGACATCCAGTACGCTGGGCTCCGGAGCGATCCGGCCAAGGCGAGTCAGATACTCGCAAGGTACAGCGCTGAACTCGATCGCCTGCGACAGCGGCTCGCCGCGCGCGGGGCTTCACCGCAACTCAAACTCACGCAGGGTGTGGAGCAGGAGTTGGAGGTGGCGTGATGGGATCAGCGACGAGTGGGCCACCGAGGACAAGAGCGCTAGCGTACTCGTTCAATGAGTGCCTGTGCGTTCCCCTTCACGATCTGGATCGTGCCGGCCTGCTGGATGTACCCGGCCGCGTCCTGACCGTGGCGGGCAGTCCAGCGGGAGCAGCCGGTCCGGGAATCTACGGAACGATCGAATCGGAGGGCATTCCGATCTCGACGTTGCGGCTTGTGTACTCACTCGACGATGAACTCAGCGGTCAGCCTACCGTCCAGCACGTGGGCGTGACCTCCACACCGATGCCCTCGGGCGGTCGTCGACCGTGGCTGGTGTGTCCGCGGTGTCGCAGCCGCATCCGGATCGTTGCTATGGCACCGGGTGGCAGGAGTTTCGGCTGTCGTCATTGTCTGGGCCTGGTCGCACCTTGCCGCCAGCAGCCTGGGCTCTTTCGGCGAGAGTATTGAGGATGGCTTCTTTATCGGGGTTGCCTGGTGTGCGTAGCCGTGTGGTTCCGCAGCGAAAGGGGAACGGGACGTGGGTTCTCAATAGGAAAGCCAGTTACACCGCTCCCTGTCATGGCAAGAAGGTAAACACACCGCAGGGCGCGAAGTCGATGCCCGTGGGGCACCCAATGGCTACCTGCAGGGAATCAGCAAGCCCATGCTCCGGGTGCCGGTGCGGTGCGCGTACGATCCCTTTTGTCGCAGATTACTGTTCGGATACTTCCCGGCCTTTGGGACGCTTGTCCGGGAATCTGTGCCGGGACATCACATGCGCGGCCACCTGTCAACCAGACAGCAGCCGCTCCAGCGTTCGAGCATCTCGCTCCCGCGGTCGTCTCCACGTTTGGATGTGTTACGTCTGGCTACCGCGACAGCACAGCCCTGTCATCCTGCAGATGGAAGTCGCCACGCCGCAGGCCGACCTCGATCCCGCGCTGAAGGGCGATCTGCACGCGCTCGGTCAGCCGGGCGAAGCCGAAGAGGCGGGCCACTTCACGCAGCAGGTCCTCGGTGGGCAGGCTCACCTGCTGGCGCAGCACGGCGAGACAGGCGTTGGCGATCTCCTCCGGCGGCAGTTCCTCCGGCTGCCGGGGTGTGGGATCGTCCGGGGCGGGGACGCGGATGGCGGCGTATTGATCCGGGTCCTGATCGGCCAGCCACAGGAAACCATCCCGCACCACGATCTCCTGCTGGAGGGTCAGTTCCCTGAGCAGCATCTGCACGTGTCGATTGACGCGGCTGGTCTGACGCGAAAGCTGCCAGTGGGCCATCAGCCGCCGGGTGGCCAGGTCGATCGCCACCGGCGCCTCGATGCGGATGATCTTCAGCAACATCTCCCGCACCCGCGAGCGAGCGCGCGGCTCATAGAACAGTTCCGGTTTTTTCACCGGGCGTGATGGTGTGCAGGCTTCATAGAAGGATGTCTCCGGTCCGCCCTGAACCGCCATCGCCGCCTCGTCGCCGTCCGGCTCTGTGTCCTCCTCCGGGTCCGCCGCGGCGATGTCCGACCCGGAGCGGTCCGGCGGTGCGGAGGCGAACACTTCCGACGTCTCGGCCGGCCTGACCGGTTCATCCTCGCTGCGCTCATTCATCGTCCGGCGCTGCGCCTCATTCAGTGCCCGTTCGATGCGCTCGATCTCACGCTGCGGGTTGATCCACCAGTCCCGGGACCACACCCGGTGCAGGCGCCAGCCGAGGTTTTCCAACACCGTCTGTCGCAGGCGGTCACGATCGCGGGCGGTGCTGGCGCTGTGATAGAAGGCCCCATCGCACTCGATGCCCAGCAGGTACCGGCCGGGCGACTCAGGATCCCGCACGGCCAGATCGATGCGATAGCCCGAGCAGCCGACCTGGAGGTCGATCCGCCAGCCGCGCTGTTGCAGCGCCTCGCCCACGGCCCGTTCGAAGGGCGACTCGTAGTCGGCATCCTCGCTCAGTGTCGTCGCCTCGGCGATGGCCTTGGGCCCGCGCGCGGCGTAGTCGAGGAAGGTCTTGAGGTGACACACCCCCACGCGACTGCTTCGTGACAGGTCGATCTGTTCAGCACGCAGCGATGAGAAGACGATCACCTGCCGGCGTGCCCGGGTGATGGCGACGTTGAGCCGCCGTTCGCCCCCTTCCCGGTTCAGCGGCCCGAAGTTCATGGAGATACGGCCCTGGCTGTCGGGCCCGTAACAGACCGAAAACAGCATCACATCGCGTTCATCGCCCTGCACGTTCTCCAGGTTCTTGATGAACACCGGCTCCAGCGTGTCGCCGGTGAAGAACGGTTCGATCCCCGGCTCCTCGCTGCGCGCCTGATCGAGCAGGTCCTCGATCAGCCGCTGCTGGGCCATGCTGAAGGTGACCACACCGATGCTGGCATCTTCCCCATTGGCGGCCTCACGCAGTCGGTGGAGGAGTTCGGCCACCACGGCCTCGGCCTCAATGCGGTTGGTGCATGATTTGCCGCGGTCGTAGACCGCATCGGGCAGGTGATGCAGCGACACGCCCAGGTGCGACACCTCCGCGTGCGGGCTGGGAAAGGTGTGCAGGCGATTGGCGTAGTAGTGGTGGTTGCTGAAGGCGATCAGGCTTTCATGGCGGCTGCGGTAGTGCCACAGCAGCCGGCGTGATGGTACACCTGAGGCCTCGCATTCATCGAGGATGCTCTCGACCTCCTCGAGGTCGTTCTCGTCGGGGTCCACATCCTCATCGCCGAGCCGGGCGAAGAAGTTGGTCGGTGGAAGCTGCTTCGGGTCGCCCACGATGACCGTCTCGCTGCCCCTGGCAATGGCACCCACCGCATCCCACACCGGGATCTGGGAGGCCTCATCGAACAGCACGAGATCGAACGGTGGATAGTCGGGATCGAGGTATTGTGCCACCGAGAGCGGGCTCATCAGCACGCACGGCTTGAGCCGCGGCATCAGGTTGGGCAGCTTCTGCATCAGCTTCCGCACCGGCATATGCCGGCGCTGAAGCCGCAGCTGGCGCTGGAGGATGCCCATCTCCGAGTTGCTCACCGCCTCGCCGCCGGGCCTTGGCAGCTTGGCAGCGAGCCGGGCGAAAAGATGATCCCTGGTGAGTTGGATGTGCCGCCGGTCGAGATCGCGGAACCGCTCGATCTTGCGCTGCTGATCGGTGCTGTTGAACCGCCGCAGGACCTCTTCACTGTCGGTGACCGCGTTCAGCCACGCCTCGTACAGCGTGCGCTCCAGGGCCGGCCGGAACAGGTCCGGGCCCAGCACCTCCTTCTCGTGGGCGTCCACCAGCTTCTGCAGGCCCGCTTCCACCGCCTCTCGGCGCATCCGCTGCCAGTAGCACCAGTCATCGAGTTCACCCAGGTGGGCCCGCCAGCGGCCGGACACCTCCAGCAAGCGGTGCAGATGTCCCGGCTCAGACTGATCACCCCACGCCGAGCTATCGGCCTCCGTCAGGTCGGTAAGAGCGCTGCATGCACGCTGCAGGGCCCCATGGGCACCATGGAACCGCTCGATCCGCTCACCGATCGGCTCACCCGGCCTACAGACATCCCGCTGTGTGGTGGCCAGCTCGATGCCACGTTCACG
>PUNN01000420.1 GCA_003552605.1 Phycisphaeraceae bacterium | reverse complement strand
GATGGCCCGCCGCTCGGCAAGCTCGTACGGCCCCTCGCCCTCACGTACCGGTGGATCGAGCTCAACGGGCATGTCGACACCGGGAAGGGGCTGCTGTTCGGCCTCTTCCACCGGTAACGCGCCATCTGCCGGCGAATCCGCATCACCCGGCCCCGGCCGCTGTGACGGGTTGCCCCGGTCGACTTGCTCGCCCTCATCGGCATTGTCCGGCTCATCGCCGTCTTGCTCAGGCTCCGGTTCCGGCAGCAGCCGTTCACGGACATCCTCAGACAGCGCGGCGAGCTCATCCCGGTCCAGTTCGATCGCGGCATCGGGTGGAAGGTCTATCAGTTGCTTGAAGTCATCGCGGCGGCGCTCGAGCGTCTCCCGGGCACTGATCCACCGATTGCGCGCTCGAAGCTCATCCTGCGCCGCCTGGTCGACCTGGAACTCCGGCAGTCGGCCGGCCTCTCCGAGGCGCCTGGCGCGTTCGGCAGCGGTGATCAGACGTCGGTAGTTCTCCTCGGCGTTGACTACCTGGTCCTCCTGCTGGAGCACGCCGAGATAGCTGCTGGCTACGCGGACGGCGAGCGTCTGACGAAACCGGTGCAGCCGCCAGAGGGCGTACATCGTGTCACGCTCGGCCTGTGTCAGCGGTTCTGTGACGATGTGCCGACCTGCCCCGCGCAGGAGGGGAATGCTTACCGAGGCATCGGCGAACAGGCCCGATGCCGTGGCGTGATTGGGTGCGAGCAGCCGCGCCACATCCAGCCCCAGCCGACCGGTGAGGTCCGCGCCTGTCTTGAGCCGTTGTGCCGGCGAGATGGAAGCGGTGCCGGTGGTGCCGCTGACCGTCGGGTCAGCCCCGAGATCGCTGCTGATATCACCTTCAACAAGACCGCGGAAGGTGAGGCGGAACTCATGCCGTTCAAGATCGAGATCGAGCGCCGCGCGGAACACATCCTCCTTGCGGGACTGATAATCCCGGCTGGAGCCCGCGGCGACCTTGAGTGCCTCGACCAGCGACAGTTTCAGCGGCTCACCCGGCGGTGGGGCCGCGGCGGGCGTTTCATCCGCGGCGTAGGGGTAGCCTTCCTCGGGCCAGTGCCTGCCCTCGGGCATGCGATCGGGTCCGTAAGAAGCGGCATCGGTGGTGGGCAGGTCCTGATCGCCTAGCAGTTGGCGCCTCAACATCACCGAGGCCGGCACGATGCTGAGTGGTTCGGTCTCGCCCATCGCTTTCTTCTGACTTTCCTCGATGACCTGATCGGCAATGCGGTCGGACCGCTGACGATGCTCCGCGGGCGCACAGGCAGTGAGCAGGATGGCGAATGCAAGGGCAAGCGGGGTGATGGTCGCGGCAAGCGGCCGCAACGGGCGGGTTCGGGACGGGAGCAGAGTGGGCATGGTCAACTCAGGTGGGCGAATCCATCAGGTGCTACGGCGGCAGGGGGGTGGCGGAGGCGTCGTCAGACATTGCCGGTTGGACGATGACCCGGCCAGCCGGGAACTCTGCCACGGGAGGGAGCAATCCGGCAATGATAAACGGTTTGCCCTCGGGCAGCCTGTACCACAGCCACGCGAGCCCTCCCTACCCGGTACGCGGGAGATCAGGCCGATATCCCCTTTTTCGCTCCACCAGTGCAAGGTGGGTCTTCCCCGACTGACAAAACGGAGCCGAACGTCTGGAGTGCATAGCCACTGTGCCAGGCAGGAATCTGCAAGTACGATTCCACATACATGGCTTTCTGCTGCCGCAGGGGGGTGTTACCAATGCTGAGCTCCATTGCCCTGAGGGGGCGCATGACACATGTTGCGGCTGGCAGACCGGGGCTTACCCCCCTTTCCCCATTTCCGAGGGCGGGAGAGGGGGGCAGATTCGTGCCGGTCGTGCCCTGCCTGAACCGAGGGCCGACCCGCGCATGAGGCGGAAAGAACGGTACATGAAGCATTCGCGCGTTTGCACCGAGTCCGCCCTCACCCCAGCCCTCTCCCGAAGGGAGAGGGAGCACAATACATCCTGCGACACCTGTCATGCACCCGCTCTGAGGGGCTGGTCACCCTGCTTGCATCAGCCGCAGGCGACGGATAACTTGCATTGACAGTCATCGAAATAAGCGCTACGCGCGATGCGCGAATAGATAAGCTCTGATTCCAAATAAGGAAAGGGAAACCCCATGGCTTTCACCCTCGAACTCGGTCAGACGGCTCCCGAATTCTCGCTGCCCGGTGTTGATGGGCGCAACTGGTCGCCCGGCGACTTCGCCGAGGCAAAGGTGCTTGTCATCGTCTTCACGTGCAACCACTGCCCCTACGTGACCGGCTCGCAGAAGCAGATTGATGAGATGTATGCCGAGTATGCGCCCAAGGGCGTGCGGATGATCGCAATCAACAGCAATGAGACTGAGGGCCATCCCACGGATTCGTTCGATCACATGGTCGAGCGGGCAAAGGAACTGAACCTCCAGTATCCGTACGTGCGGGATGAGTCGCAGGAGGTGGCTTGGGCCTACGGTGCCCTGCGCACACCGCACTTCTATGTCTTCGATGCCGACCGTAAGCTTCAGTACACCGGGCGCATGATGGATAACCCGCGAGACGCCTCGAAGGCCACGACCAACGAGCTTCGCGAGGCGCTCGATGCCCTGCTCGCCGGCCGCAAGCCCGACAAGCCTCTGAGCAACCCCATCGGCTGCAATGTCAAGTGGTGGGGCAAGGACCACCACTGGATGCCGGAAGAAGCCTGCGACCTGGTCTGAACCGGTGCGGTGCGGTTGTGATGGAGCCGCCGCGTCCCGCTTGGACCAGTCAGGATTCCCGGTTGACTTACCACCGGTCAAACTGCGGATGGTCTGTGGTCTGGCCGCGCGCGACCAAGGCTCCAGCTCCCTCGCCGGGGTGGAAGATGTTGTCATCTTCACTGGTCACGTGCCCGTAACGGGTACGCGAGACAATGTACGATCCCCAGTCAACGCTGCCATCACCCCGACCCCGGGCGCCCTCCCACTCTTCGAGGTCGTACCAATCGGGGCTGTGGCGGGCGCCGTAGCGGTTCTGATCTTCACGGGCGTTGCGGTCCGCGGCGATTACCGCGCCGCTGCCGACCCCATCGCTCCAGGCGCGGCGGCGTCCCTCCACCGTATCCTCCGACGAGCCGGGCCCCTCCCCGATCGAAAGCATCGAGTAGGAATAATGCGTGTATTCGAATTCCGATGCACTGCCGCCGGGCCACGGCTCGCGGCCGTGCTCGTCCTTGCGCGGATAGTCTTCCTCGTAGGGACTGATCACCCCTTCCGGATCGATGTAGCCGCCTTCGAACATCAGAAAGTAGCGCGCCTGTACATGGGCGCCGCTGGCCCGGCCGCCGACATTGGGAACGGGACGGCCGTATTCGTCCAACCCGATGAAGTAACCTCGGTTATCAGCGGCGGTGGCGTGCAGGGCCTGGATGGTGCTCCGCAGGTTCGCACTGTTGGTAATCCGCATCGCACGGTCGCGCACGGCCGCAAGCGCCGGCAACAGCAACGCAATCAGCAGCGCGATGATCGAGATCACCACGAGCAGTTCCACGAGAGTGAAACCGAAACGGTGGCGCTGGTGCAGGCCGCCGGCACGGCAGCCACGAGGGGAACGAACTGACGGTGACAGGATTTGAAGCATGGGATGAACATCCTCGATGAAACGGCGTAGATGCGCCTACCAGGGGAGCAAGCCTCAACAAACAATATCTCCCAGCAGGCAGTTTAGCTCCACTTGCCATGGATCGTCTATTCGTTTTCGGAAAACGGATTTCCTGATTTTGAAAATGTTGCAATAGTGGAAAGCTTGAAGCGGGGGATCGGTCTTTGCGTGTCATTTGCATTGCCTTAATCCCCGGGACGGGGCAGGTGGTGGGCGAGGCGCCTGTTCGGGTGGGAACGCATAGGAAGGTGGTGGCATTCATGCGCCGCGTCGACCCCTCGTTTGGGCCCTTCACGCATCTGACAAGCAGGGGCAGGGGCCTGCCGGACGGTTTGACCCCCTCATCCCCACGGGGCATCATGGATGCGCACATAGGACGCCGCGGCATGATCATTGTCAACACCGAAACCGTCCCGGGCGCCGTCAGCGGCGAGGTGCTCGGGCTCGTGCAGGGCAATACGATCCGGGCCAAGCATGTCGGCCGCGATATCATGGCCAGCTTCAAGAACCTCGTGGGTGGGGAATTGCGCGGCTATACCGAGTTGATGACCGATGCCCGCCGCGAGGCGCTGATGCGCATGATGGATCAGGCCCACGAACTCGGAGCTGATGCGGTGGTCAACGTCCGCTTCACCACCAGTGCCGTGACGGCGGGCGCGGCCGAGTTGTTCGCCTACGGCACCGCCGTCCGGCTCGTCCCCGCCTCGGGCGGCACGAACGAGGCCCGGACCTGAAAGAGGGGGCGACCATGGACCCGGCCACGATCGGCTTCATCTTCTACGCCGTGACCACCCTCGGCGGCCTGCTCGTGCTCGGGCTGCTCATCGGCGGGTTCAACGAGCGACGCCATCTCCGCTCGCTCGCCGAGAGGGAGGCGGCGTGCCGTCATATTCGTGTCAGTAACCTGCCCACCGTCACCAACGCCGGCCACGTGGCCGAAGCGACGATGGTGATGGCCAACGTGGTCATCGCCACCGATGTGCTCAAGACGTTCCTGACCAGCGTGCGTGGGATTGTGGGCGGCCGGATGGGCGCCGCCGAGCGGTTGTTTCTGCGTGCGCGCCGGGAAGCACTGCTGCGCCTGATCGCCGAGGCCGAATCGCGTGGCGCCGTGGAACTGTGGAATGTACGTTTCGACTTCTGCAACATCGGGTACATGCGAAGTGGCAGTGGCGAGCGTACGCGGGGGGCGATGCAGGTTGAGGTCGTCGCCTGGGCTACCGCCGTTCGGCGCTGAATAACTCGTTATGGCCGAACCACCGCCCCCACCCCCCGCGCCACCTCCGCCGCCGGAGGATGCCGATGGCCCATCGCGGCGGTGGTATTTGTCCCGTGGCGACAGCCGTGATCGGGGCGACCCCCGTCATTCGATCGCGGATGAGCCGCATTTCAAGCCGCAGCCAGAGCCGCCCGCCTCGGCAGAAGCCGGGAACGTGCCGCCACCGCCGTCTACACCCCCACCCCCGAAGCAGTGGCCAAT
>PUNN01000254.1 GCA_003552605.1 Phycisphaeraceae bacterium | reverse complement strand
GGCCATGCGGCGAACCCCCAATCACAGGCCGTCATGGCCATCGGCTGCGGACACCCCCGGAAGCCGCTGACCATGCCACCCGGATTCGCGTCTACACGCGTTTGCCCTGCGGGGGCCATGGGGCCGGGGTTCCGAAGGGCCGGGTTCCGGGGGCCGGGGGGTCGACCGGCGGCACCGGCTGTATATATGCTCGGGCGGTGATGAACATCCCCCTCCCCGATGGAAATTTGATCGACCTCGACCGGCCGCTGATCATGGGCGTGCTCAACGTGACGCCCGACAGCTTCTCTGATGGCGGTGCCCACGACCGGCCGGAGGCCGCGATCGCCCGCGCCCGTGCCATGGTCGAGGCCGGTGCGGACCTGATCGACATCGGCGGCGAATCCACCCGACCCGGGGCCGAGCCGGTCAGCGCCGAGCAGCAGTGCCGCCGCGTCCTGCCCGTGATCGAACAGCTCAGCGAGTTGCTCAGCCGGGGTGAACCCGGTGCGGGCGGCGTGCATATCAGCATCGATACGTCCGATGCGGACGTCGCCGGCGCGGCGATGGATGCCGGCGCGGCGATAGTCAACGATGTCACCGCCGGCCGGGGTGACGGCCGCATGCTTCCACTGGCCGCGACACGGGGCTGGCCGGTCATCCTGATGCACATGCAGGGCACACCGCGCACGATGCAGGACGAACCCCGCTACGGGGATGTGGTGGCTGAAGTGCGCAGCTTTCTCATCGAGCGTTGTGATGCGGCCGTTGCCGCGGGCATCGCCCCATCGCGGTTAGTCCTCGACCCCGGCATCGGCTTCGGCAAGACCTATGACCACAACATGGCATTGCTCGCCGGCCTTGAGAAGTTCACCTCGCTCGATCAGCCCATTCTCGTTGGTGTGAGCCGCAAGCGGGCGCTTGGCCGGGCATGTCAGTTGGCCGAACAAGAGCGGCTCGGGCGGGCCGTTGAGGCGCTGCGGCCGGATCAACTCGATGGCGCCACGGCGGGGGTGACAGCGATGGCGGTGGCCGCAGGTGTGCGAATCCTCCGCGTTCACGATGTGGGCATAAATAGACAAGCTGCCGATACGGCCTGGCAGATATGCAAGGCCGCCGGCAGCTTGCCGTGGCGAGTCACTGGTTGTCTTTGACCCCCGGTACCCCTGAAGCATGTGAATCAGGCATCCGGGTCCGTGACGCTTGGGCCGGTCATTCAGCTACCGGCTTCTTCGTCGTTCTCTTCGTCGTTGTCGTTCTCTTCATCGTTGTCATTGTCATCATCAACGACATCGTTGATTGGCTCGTCCAGATCGTTGTCCGGGCAGCCGGTGAGTGGGGTGGTGATGGCCAATGCGGCCAACAGGGTCAGCAGATAGCCGAACGTTCTCATGATGGTGCTCCTTGAAAGCGGTAAAGAAACGGGTAGTCCACGAACGACAGCGCCCATGGTAAACCGGAATCCAGAAAATGCAATCCCCCCGCTGCCTCGGCGCGTCACGTCGGGTTCCGAGGGGGGGCATGACACACGTCGCGGAACGCCTTCCCCCCCCCTCCCCCGGCCCTTTCCCAGAGGGCGATGGGAGTGACGGCCGGCCGCCGGCCAGCCATTTGTCAGCCGCAGCGCTGGGCACGCGAGCGGGGGGCGCAGAATTTTCTTAGACAACGACTGGAGGTCCTATTTTTGTTTTTTGCTTTCGAGCGGAGACTGCCATGAGCCACCCGGTTATAGGACCTGAGCGGTGCGGCCTGTGATGGCTGGAATCGAGCCCGGCGCGGGCGCCGGCGGGATTTTTTGCCCCATCCATGCCAAACACTCAAGTCACCCAGCCGATTCAGGCGATACAAGAGGTAGTGTGGGTGATCGACCACGGCACCGCCCGGGTGCCGGTTCAGGGCTCGGTCCACGCGGCCTGCATCGGACGGAGGCCGGCCCGCAGCGCCCACGCGGCGCGACGACCACGACGTGACACCGATGACCCCACCCCGCTGGCCGACCACCCAGAGCTATCAGGAGCAGGGCCCCATGACCGAACTCAACCCAATCAACCGCCCCGCCATCGCCGCCCCACCGGACCAGAGCCCGGGGAGCCGGCCGGAGCAGGGCGCCGTCACAAGCCCCCGGGCGGACGACAGCGTCGAACTCTCGCCACAGGCCCGCCAGGCCAGCGAGACCGACGGCGGGCAGCAGGTCCGTGAGGACGTGGTCGCCCGGGTGCGTGCCGAGATCGCCGCGGGCACTTATGACACCTCGGACAAGGTCGATGCGCTGCTCGCGAACCTGCTTGAGGACCTCGACGAATAGCTTCTGGTCAAGAAAACTGAAGCGCCTCCATCCCCCAAACCGCCGCGGGCTCGCCCATGGCGGTTTTTTGCTGCACCAGCCGGCAGTGTCGCTTGAGGGCCAGCCGAGGGGTGGTTCGGCGGAATTGCGTACAAGAATATCCATTTTTTCCGCGTCAGAGGTGGCCCGGCTCGGGTCGGCCCCTATGCTTGGGAAGACCGAGATGTATCACCAGTCTTTTGTTGCTCGCCACGAACCGAAAGGAAGCGAACCCATGAGCCATGCAGCTTTCCGCACGCACGCTCGACCCGCACTCACCGCAATCGCCTGCGTCACCACCGCCCTGCTTGTCGCCGGCTCGTGCGCCCAGGCCAGTGAACATGAAAGGGTTGTCAGTGACCGTGTCGGCAGCGAGTACCACACCGTCCGCATCGTGGAGGTCGCCGGCGACCTGGAGAACCCCTGGGGCCTGGCCTTCCTCCCCGATGGCGCCATGCTGGTCACCGAGCGGCCCGGCCGGATCAACCTGGTGCGCGATGGTGAGGTGACCTCGCTCGGCGGGGTGCCGGATGATCTGGTTGCCCGCAACCAGGGGGGCATGCTCGATATCGCTGTTCACCCTGAGTATGAGGACAACGGCTGGATTTACTTCGCCTATTCCAAGGGCACGCGGCAGGAGACCGCCACGACGCTCGTGCGCGCCCGCATCGATGGGGATCAGTTGACGGATGTGGAGCAGATATTCACGCAGGACCGCAAGTCAGGCCCCGGCCGCCACTATGGGTCGCGGCTGGCCTTCCTGCCCGATGGCACCTTGCTGATGAGCATTGGCGATCGCGGCCAGGACCCACCCCGGGCCCAGGACCTTGAAGACCACGCCGGGACACTGCTTCGCCTGAACGATGATGGCTCGGTGCCGGAGGACAACCCCTTCGTTGACGATGACGATGTGTTGCCGGAAATCTATTCCTACGGGCACCGCAACATCCAGGGACTCATCGTTCACCCGGAGACCGAAGAAATCTGGGTCAACGACCACGGCCCGCGCGGCGGAGACCGGCTCGACCTTGTCAAGCCCGGCGCCAATTACGGATGGCCCGTGGTCAGCCCCGGCCGCGACTACGGCACGCAGGAGCAGTGGGGTGAGGGCCGCGAGAAGGAAGGCATGGAACCACCCATCCGCGAGTTCCTCCCCACGGTCGCGCCATCGGGCTTTGCCATTGTCACCGGTGACCGCTATCCACGATGGGAAGGCAACTTTCTCATCGGTGGCCTGCGAAGCGAGCAGATTCGCCGCGTGGTCATCGAGAATGAAACGGTCGTTCACGAAGAGGAGTTGATCCGTGAGGAGCTTGGCCGCATCCGTGATGTGCGAATGGGGCCGGATGATTACATCTACGTGCTGAACGATCGCTCGGACGGCGGGGTGTACCGGCTTGAACCCCGGTGATCAACCGGCCCGTGGCGATGGGGCGCTGAGCATCGTGGCGCGAGGGCGACTGCCTTGCGTTCAGAGCGCCACACCCATGCCGCGCGCCCGGTCGAGTTCGAGGGCAAAACGCACCTCGCACGCCGTGTCGGGGTTGCCGCCCTCGACATCGAGTCGTTCGAATCCCGTGGCCTCGTAAAGGCCGATCGCGCGGGTCATGCAGCGAGCGGTGCTCAGTTCAAGCCGCCGGTACCCCAGGTCCGCCGCGCGACCAAGCGTGTGGGCCAGCAGCAGCCGCCCCAACCCCCAGCCGCGCCAGCCGGCCTCGACGTACATGCGTCGAAGCTCGGCGGTATCGGCATCCAGCCGTCGCAGCCCAATGCAACCGATGATCCGGTCGTCCTCATCGATCAGAAGCTCGAATATGCCATCGCGACGATAATAATTGCGGTCGACATCATCGAGGTCGTCGAGGGCCTGGATCGCGGGTTCCGGCAGTTCAAGCTCTCGCATGATCCGCTCGATGAGTTCGCGGACCCGGGCCATGTCCTGAGAATTTGCTGATCGGAGGATGGGAACGCTGTTCAAGTGAAACCTCGCAACCATTTGGGCGTATACCCCGGTGTGCGCTTACCCTGCAGCCCTGCCCGAGCCGATCTGGCCGTAAGTGCCGACGGGGCGGTTGGGGTCAGGGAAGCGGGGGATTCAGGGTTCGACCGCGTGCGACTCGCGGCTTCGTGCAATAAGGCGCTTCAGTAAGGCGTTGTAAGCGCCGAATCATGACCTGTCCAGTGGGATGGGGCTACCAACCATCCGCCTCAAGGATTGAGGGGTTTGTTTCAATGACGCAATGGTATTACTTCGTGGATGGCCAGCGCCACGGGCCGGTCGACAGCAGGATGCTTCGCCGGCTCGCCGATGACGGTTTGCTCTTTCCGAGCCACAAGGTGTGGCGTGAAGGCCTGCCCACCGCGGTGCCGGCGATGCGGATCCGCGGCCTGTTCCGGTCCATCGAGCCACCTCCGCCGCGACGGGCCGGCCGTGGCCGTGGCCCCGGGCGGGCCGCGGCCTCGGGTAACGATTCGCCCATCCGGCCAGCCGACCCAGCGCCAAGCCCCGCGCGACCGGCCCCTGACCAGGCCAGCCACACCGCCGAGCCCCGCGCAGCGGGTTGATGGTGCTGGCACGCCGATTCGCCCTGTCGAAACGCCGCACCAAGTCGAACGCAAGTAGATGCCAAACCGGCTGGCTGCGTCAGCGGCTTTCGTAGGTGTCTGCAGCCGGCGGTCGTGGCGGCTTGTGGCGGGGGCCTCGCATGGCCATCGGGCTGAAGACCCCCGGAAAGCCCGCTGACCATGCCACCCAAGGTCGACTTTCCGCGGTGCGTGTCATGCGCTCATGTCGGGGCGCATGACACATGTTGCATGGTTGCTTTGTGGCCAGAGAAGGGTGGGTGGCATGGTCAGCGG
>PUNN01000512.1 GCA_003552605.1 Phycisphaeraceae bacterium | reverse complement strand
CCCACATGCTCGGCGTATGCATCCATGAAACGGTCGAAGAAGGTGAAGTCCGGCACCAGCCGGTCGCCCTCCTCGCGGAAGACGATCACACCGTGCTCGGGGGCAAAGAAGCTGGGCAGGATCACATCCACGAACACGTGGTTGTTGCCGAGCTTGCGCATCATTGAAAGCGATGGCGCCAGAAGGTCGAGGTGCCGCTCGGACCACATCTCGACGTCGTAATGCCAGGCCACCGAATGCGGTGACTGCACCAGGCTCACCATCGACCGCCATTCGAGCGGATCGGGACAGAGCCAGTCATGAACCACAAGTTCCACGGGCACATCTACAGCGCCGTCGAGCCCCTCGGCCTCGACGGTGAGCGTGGCTTCGTAGGTTCCCGCGGGCGCATCGGAAGGGACCGCTACGGTCACCCATACCGGCTGCACGGCCTGATCACCGATCGGCTCATCGACCAGCACATCGGGGCGGCGCATCTCGTAGTCCATGCCGTCAATGGTCCTGGCGGGATAGCGGATGCGGACCGCATCATCCGGCAGGCTCAGCCGGCCCTGCTCGCCGGTGAAGTGACCGAGCGTGGCACGCACGCCCTGTACTGGTTCGGGCGCTGAAACCACGGCCTGGCCCGAGACGATGGTATTGCGGGCGGCGGTCATGCGGATCGGTGGGACGCCACCGACAAGGTCGGCCGGGTTGCCATGGGAAATCACGTCCAGGTCCGTGATGGGAAGCGTGCTCCAGACATGGACATCCTCGGGCTTGCCTTTGCTGCTCAGGATCGCCCCGGCCGGCGCCGCTTGGAGGCTTACGCTCTGGAGGCCCACCGTGGCCCAGGCCCCCTTGTGGCGATCGCCGCGCGCCTCATGCGGCATGGCCGAGGCAAGCACCTTGAACGCCAAAGTGTTCACCCCCTGTTCAAAGTGTTCCACAGGCAGGGCGACCTCCTCGAGCGAGCGCAACCGGTGTTGCGCCGCCTCGGCCGCTTTCTCTTCGCCTTCCCGGGGGTTGAACTCGACAGCACGGCTATCGTAGTCTGCGGCCATGGTGCCGGCATCGACCGGCCCACCGCCCACGTGGCCGCGCGCGACCTCGTGGCCGTTGAGATAGACCACGATCCCACCGCGATACTGTACGGACAACCGCAGGTCGCGCAGCGCCTCGACATCCTCGGCCACAAACCCGCCGCGCACGAACAGGCGCGATTTGCGGTTGCGCTCGCGCTGGCCGTGGCCGACCGGGTAGGGATCGCCAGGGAGGAAGGCCCCTTGATGGATCATCCAGCCGCTGTCATCGAAGTCCGGCTCCATCCACGGGCCGGTGATGGGCGGAATCTCCGTCCAGCCGCCCCGATGGACCATGGTGCCATCATCCTGGACTTCAAGTTCGTAACCGGAGCCGACCTCGCGGTTCCCTTCGCTGGCAACGAGCTTCTCCCCCTTCGCGCCGCGATAGATGACGCCCGCCGAACGCTTGGCGAAGTGATAGCGCCATTGGCTGTCGATGTTCAACACCTCCACGGTATCCGCAGCCGCAGGCTCGGAGGGGAGCAGAGGGGGCAGCATCGCAATGACGATGGCAGCGAGCACGATGTGGGGCGTAGCCGGGCCGAGCCGGTCGGTCCGTGGAAACCGGCCATCGCCGGGCTGGTTCGTCCCCCTGGCGGTTCGGCTGGGATTGGCGTTCAGCGGGCAAGTCGTGTTCATGCTGTACTCCTTGTTATTGCTTGGTAATCTTCATTGGGCGCGCCGGTCGGAGCAGGGCGCCTTACTCGCCGAGGATGATCTTCTCACCATCAAACCGAACGGTCTGATCGCCGATGCGGACGGTGGCATCAAGTCCGCTGCCCTCAATGACCTCGACCTCGGGTGCCGGGCCGTCCTGGAAGGTGAGGATTACGAAGAACCCATCGTCGCCCTCGGCGAAGATGCCCGTGCTCTGATCGCGGCGGACGACTTCGATGTTGGTGCGGTGGTACTGGATGCGTTCGGCGAGTTGCAGCGATGGCGAGGCCGGGGTGATGAAGGTCGCCCGCATCGCCGCATCGCCCTGCGCGTAGGTGAAGCCATCTTCATGCACGCGCACCCGGTCATCTCTGGCCGGTTGCGATTCGGTCAGCAGCAGGTCGCCGTTGCGGGCCTTCTCGTAGTTTTCCATCTTGAACACCTCGCGGCCTTCGCCGCTGGTGTCAATGTTTTCCTGCATGATCCCTTCGCTTTCGCTTTCGAGCTGCCAGGCCCACAACGGCTTGTCATGGCCATCGATTCGGTCCACGAGCACGATCATGGCATCGGCCCCGCTTTTGCCGCTGTAGTCCACCGCCATTGCGCGCAGCCCCGTGATGCCGCTGTCGCCAAAGGCGTGGGGCCGGCGGACGCGGCCGTAGGCCTCGTAAGGCGCGGCGATCGGCCTGCCATCATCGTCGGTCACCACCGCGGCGTAGACATCATCGAGGTCGAGCGACAGCGTCCCCCCGCCATCCTCGCGTGTGGCGTGGTGAAGCACGCGGCCGCGGGCGCTGCTCTGGATATCGACGCCCGGCAGTTGCACCACGTTCTCAAAGAACCGCCGCTGCGGCACACCCCCTTCTAGGCCGTGGGACCAGACCTGTCCCAGTCCCGCCACGCGCAGCGTGCCGGTGCCCTCGTCGCGGGTCGCGGCGAAGAGCTGGGTGATGAACTGGCTGTCACGCCCGCTCCACTCATTGCGAAAACCGTAGAACCCGTAGTCCGGCGATTCCCACGTCAACGGCATCACGCCCGCCGGAGCCTCCGGCTCCATCTCCATGGGGTAGTTCAGGAAGGCATAGATCGGGTGCGTGTCGAAACTGCCATACTCCTGTCTGAAGGAAAACCCACGCGAGGGGGCGGAGAGTAGCTTGCGCATCGATGACTCATCCTCGAGCGAACCATCGGTGTGGTCATGCCACGCCCACAGCGCCACCGGCTGGTACCGCTCAGGCAGCAGTGGCAGCATGGTGGCGAAATGCTCGTTGGCCAGATCACGGTCGGCATCCGGCCAACTGGTGACGAAACCGGGCACACCATCGACCTCCTGCCCGATCACCTGTCCATCCGGCCGGTAGGGGTGGACGAACATGGCGCGCGGGATGTAGTCGGCGACCTCATCGAAGAATCCGGGATTACGGCCCTTCACATTACGGTACATCAACGCGTACTTGTTGGGCCCATCCATCGCCACCTTGTGACGGCCGCCGGAGAGATAGCCGCCGCCGCGACCGAGCATCTCGGCGAACACGGTATCCATCACTTGCTCCGCCGCCGCCGCGATGCGCAGGTAACGCACATCGGCACCATCGTGGTGCCTCCACTGCTCCAACTCGTGCCGCCAGTCTGCAAGGCGGTGCTCGTGGTTGCGTTCAGCTTCCTTGCGCACCTCAGCAATCTCTTGGTCGTCGAGTTCGATCAGCTTCGGCTCCGCGAAAGCCTTGGCCCACGGATTGACATCCCCGATCGGGCCGTTGAAAAGCCACGGGTAGGTGCCCGGCTCGAGGCGCACGACATCACCACCCGACACATGCTGGCCACCGAGGTACATGTCGACGCCGCCATGGCCGGTGTGAGCACGCACCCAGCGCTCGCGATCATTACGGAGGGCGAGGAAGTAGTAGCTCTGACTGCGTTGCACCACGCCTGAGGGGCCGGTCAGTTCAATCTGCGCCCTGTTGCCGGTCAGCGAACCGCTGTAGAGCAGCTTCTCTTCATCAACCTCGCGCCAGGTGGTGGCATCCTCGCCCTCTCCGATCTCATCGCCGACGGCCGGCCGAGCCGCAGCGCGTTTCTCGTGACCGGCGAGTGGCTCGGCATTGCTTGGAAAGGCGCCTGCGTAGATCCACCGGCGCGGCATCTGATCACTTTCGAAGTTGAATACCGGCACACCATCGCCTGGCTCATAGTCGGCATCGGCGGCGATCAGCCCTTCATCTTCTCGCAGCAGATGCGGTGGCGTCGGCCGCGCCGGCTTCGGCCCCTTCTCACCGGCGATCGCAAGGCCCGCCACACCCGCCGCCCAATGCAGGGCCGGCCCATGCGGGCCCATGTGCCCCCAGTTGATCGCCGAGTCCATCGTCCCGCGGTTGTACAGCAACAGGTGGGCCATGTCGTGGAGATACTCGGCGACCTCGCTGCGAAAGTCGGCATCCCAGGCGTCGTAGCACAGGTCGAAGGCGATCGCCGCCTGCTCAACCCGCCAGGCCCAGAACCGGCTGATCGCCCCGCGTCCACCGTGGTCGCGATCTTCCATCAGCGCTTCCACGCGACGCCGGGTATCGGCCGCGAGGTCTTCATCACCGGTAACCGCATAACGGAAGGCCGAACTGGCCGGGCTGTGGTCCATCTTGGAAAGAGCGAGTTGCCCGAACCGTGTCTCTGCCCGTTCACGCAGCGCCGGGAGGTCTTCAGCGCGGAACAGCAGCCGGGGCCGCTCGCGGGATTCAACAGGTTCTCCCACGTGGCGAGGCGGAGGCGCGATGAACCCCTCGGCCCGCCCCTCGATCTCCCGATCGCGGAAGGTACCTTCGAAATGCCCGGAAAGGGTGTCATCCTCATCCCGGGTCAACTCGATGCGACCGAGGTAGCGGCCGCCGGGGTGCCACCCATCGCCGCGGACAAGGAGCGTGAAGTCGATCTCGACCGCATCGTCCGTCACCTTCGCGGCCCGGACGTAGCCGGGATGATCATGCTGGTTGTAGTTGCCGGCGGTGGCAAAAACCGGCCGCCAGTGGTCGCCATCACGCTGGACGTTGAGGATCATCGAGGGCGCATCGGCAGGGTGCTTCTCATCGCCTCGGGGCATCGCGTGAAAGAGTGTGATGCGAAGACGTTCGATGGCCTGTTCGTTCGATGCTTCCGCGGCCGCGGCGGTCGACGGGGCGGGGCTGAGACAGGCGGCGGCCACCATTGCGGCGGTGGCGAGCAACATGGTGAGAGGGTGATGAATCCGAGACATCATTGGGCGGCTCCAAAGGGTTCACAGGACGTGCTCGACGTCAGGAGGGTGCGGGGGTCCGAGGTTCCGGGGGGCCGGCGCCCAGTGCAGGGCGAACGCATGTAGCATGGGTGGCATGGTCAGCAGCCGTCTTCGGCTGATGGCCATGCGGCAAACCCGCTTTTACGAGCCTGCATGGCCATCGGCTGCGGACAGCCGCTGACCATGCCACCCTGTTT
>PUNN01000235.1 GCA_003552605.1 Phycisphaeraceae bacterium | reverse complement strand
GTGGGGGGCTTGCGGGGTGTGTTCCAGCGCGGTTGTGGTAAAGGCCACAGGACGACCGGCCGGATCGTGCAACTGAACGTGGCGCGATCCGACAAGACACCCGGGAGGGCAAAGCAGCGGACCGAGGCAGGCAGTTGAGTCACAGACTATAGCAGCAATTTCCGAAAAGTCCACCCGGGCATCCCGATGGATCGGGGTCAACGGTTGCATGACACATGCCCCGGTAGGCTTTCGCTTCACCCCTCGGGAGAGGGCTGGGGTGAGGGGCACAACGCAGGAGCCGTCGCAGGGGCCGGTCCGAACCATTCCTCATCCTTGGCCCTCACCCGCGGTCCCTCAACTGAGGGAGATCGGGGTGAAGGCCCTACCGGCCAGTCGCGCGACAGGTCTCATGCCCCCCGAAGTCCGAGGCAACCACATTCAACCACAATGTAGGGTGGCATGGTCAGCGGCCGTCCGCGGCCGATGGCCATGCGCCCCCGAAAGTTTCGGACGCCCTGAGCGCCTCACGGACACGCAAGTCCATCAGGCCGCCCCGGAAGCAAGCCAGCCCGCTGCCACAGCCACCCGGCTTGGATACAGCGCTGCGGTTTCACAGGCCGTTGGGCTGCAATCCACCCTTGCTTCGCGTGTCGACAAGGCCGGGGCCTTCATTGGTGCCGAGGATGAAATCGTCGATGGTGGTGACGTCACCATACCGCGTGGTCTGCCATGGCTCACCCCAGAACACGCTGCCATCAGCGCGGCCCATGTGCCCACCATCATCTTCCCACGGCTCGTGGTTGTACCAGAGGTTCTGGTGCGCGGCGGTGGTGCGGCGGCCGTAGGGGTTGCCGTAGGCGTTTCGGTCGGCGGCGATGATGGCACCGCTACCGGCCGAATCCCGCCATGCCTTGCGCCGTTCATCGGCATAGGCATCATTGCCATCGAGCATGAGCAGGCCGTAGGAGAAATAACGCGTATCGAACTCACCCGCCTCGTAAGGCCATACTTCCCGCTCGGGCATGTAGTTCTCCCAGTTGGTGTACGGATGGCGGCTCGGGACGTATCGGTCCTCGAAGGGGCTGATGAGGCCCTCGGCGTCGAGGTAGTCGCCATCGACGAGAAGAAAATAGCGCATCGCCGGCCAGTAGCCACTTCGGCCGCCCTGCGCGGCGACCTGGGCCTCGCTGCCACGCGGGGTCAGACCGGCGAAGTAGCTGTTGTTGAACGCGGCGTGGCTGTGCAGGGCCTGGAGCACACTGCGCAGTTGCGAGCTGTTCTGCGTCCGCAGCGCCATCTCCCGCACGCGGCTGAGCGCCGGCAGCAGCAGGGCGATCAGCAGGGCGATGATCGAGATGACCACGAGCAGTTCGATGAGGGTGAAAGCACGGTGCGAGAAAGCACGATGTTGTCGCATGGGAACGCTCCGGTTTCGGCCTGAACAGGCCTGGCCCGCCCGCCTGCCCGCAGCACGGGCATCCGAACGAGGTGGGGCAGCGGGCACATCCCGTTTGAAAAAACCCGATGGCCCCGGCAGGGGCCATCGGGTGTAGGTCGGCATCATGCCATGATCGGTATCCTCTTCAGCCACAGCCCGCCGCTCGAATCCCGCGCGGCGGTGTCTTTCACACTCACCCCTGCCGGCTTCGACGCTTGAGCAGCAGCAGTCCGCCAACACCCATCAGCGCGAGGCTGGCAGGCTCGGGGATGATCTGAACGTTGTCCACGCGGATGCCCGCACCTTGGTTCGGTGGGGCACTGAATGAATCGCCAATTTGGGTATACCGGACGATGACTTCTTCCTGATTGTCAAGCAGACTACCAAAGGATGTTTCGACCAAGGCGTACTCATCGTCGTTGATCGAGGCGGTCTCAAGGAGGTTGAAGTTCTCACCATCAAGGCTGTAGGAGATCTCGAATTCCTCGGCACCGCCGCTGCTGCGGAACGAAGCGAGGGAGATGGCGATGTTTGAGGCCCCTTCGGTCGAGAAGATGAGGTCGAATCCGTTACCGTCCCAGCGTTCACCGCGACCGAACTGAAGTGCATCGCCAGCATCGAAACCTTCCAACGCGTTCAGTTCAGTGCCGCCCCCTTCTTCGACCCGGAAGTTCGTACCGGTCGTGGGGCCGAAGATCGACATCAGCCCATCTCCCTCATCCGGTTGGAACTCCTCCCCATCACCGGCCTGCCCCCACCCATCATCAGGGTTGATCGACCCCGTGTTCTCAGTGTCGTTGAAGCTCCAGTACGCGATCAGCGCCCCATCCGCCTCGGGTGCTGTCACGCCCATTGCGCCAACGGCGAGTCCCATGGTGAGTGTGCCGGCCAAGGTTTTGTGAATCGTGGCTCTCATGTTCGAACCTCCTGTAACAGGTGCCTGTGTGTCACCGCCCTGCTCAAGGGCGGCACTTTTCCGGGCCCGACGAGCGAGCGCTCGCCGTGAAAAACCCGATCCGATGATTACAGTATACCGCGCCTCGCGGGCAATGTTTGATAAATCGCGCAAAAATTATACAAATATGCGCACTTCGGCAGCGTGGCTCTGTTCTGGTGCAGCGTTGAGCTGAGGCCGGGCAGGTGATCGAGGTGGGGCGGCGGGCACACCCCGTTTGAAAAAACCCGATGGCCCCTCCAAGGGCCATCGGGTGGAGATCGGCATCATGCCATGGTTGGCATCCTCTTCAGACACAACCCGCCGCTAGAATCCCGCGCGGCGGTGTCTCGCACACTCACCCCTGCCGGCTGCGGCGCTTGAGCAGGAGCAGCCCGCCAACGCCCATCAGCGCGAGGCTGGCGGGCTCGGGGATGATCAGTTGGGCGGGGTTGTCACCGTCGGGGCCTTGGGTCCAGACGAGAGCACGCTCCTCAAACTCGTCGAACTCAAGGCCGGGGGCACGCAGGATCAGGTTGAGCCGCTCCTGGTTATCGATGGCGTCCTGGATCGCAACCAGAAGGTCCGACGATTCAAAAACAAGTTGCTCACCTGTAATGCTCTGGCTCATGTCCAACTGGGTACTTGCCAGAGGAGTCGCTTCGGCATCAATGGCGCCGGGCGTGTCCCATGCTTCGCCGTCATCGGCTTCGTTCCAGCTTGCCCCTCCATCTTCGGCACTACGGAAACCCCGAGGCAACCCGAACAACTCGATCGTCTGCATCCCCGGATCGGCATGCTGGTCATCGCGGTCGATGGTCAGGACCAGTCGGGAATCGGCCGGTGCTTCGAATGTGGAATCCACCTGCGTCAGGTCGAACGACATGAGTGTTCGCAGTGCGGTCTCGTCGTCCAGAGTGCCAGTGAAGGCGATCGCTGTGCCGGTGCCGAACTGTCCAGTGTTGTCAGTCCGGATTGCACTCCACCCATCCACATCGATGATCGGCCCGGCAGCGGCCAAAGATGTGGTTGCGAGCAGCGTCCCTCCTGCCACCATTGTCACCAATCCATGCGTTCCTCGTGTCATGAGACACCTCCATCTTTTTTAGGCCATAGTCTGAGTTGGCGGTGGCCCGTTCCGCCTGGTTGGGCCGGCCCGTTGCGATGCAGGCCTGAAAAGCCCCGCCGAAACCATGGGAAGTATATCACGCCGATCAGGGCGTGTATGAGAAATCGCGTTTTTTTTGTATTAATATGCGCAGGCAGGGGAGCCCCGGCCGCGGGCTGTATTTGTAGGGGTGCCGGTGTGCCGATGGGAAGAGAAGCGCCCACGGGGTAGCTGCGTCACTGTCGACCGGTGGCGGGCGCATTTGCCGTCAAGGCTCCGGCCGCCTCTTAAGACGCACTGCTGGACAAGCCGCCGGCGACACTTGGCGCTATGGAAGAGGTCAAAAAATGCCACCCGAACGCCCACCCCGAATCCTGGTGCTCGTGCAGTCCCAGCAGGCCTACGGCCGCGACATCATCGAGGGGATCATCCGGTGGGCGCGGCACACGCGGCGGTGGGAGCTGCTGTTCGATACGCGGATCGACCCGGCCGCCCATACCCGCCATACCGACCGGCATATCGATGGCATCATCGCCGAATCACGCTCGCCCGAGCGGCGAAAGTGGCTCGAAGGGTTGCGCGTTGCGAAGGTGGTCATCAGCGGCGAGCACCCGGTGCCCGGCTCGGTGTGGGTGCAGGCCGACAACCGCCGCGTCGGCACCATGGCCTTCGACCACCTCTTCGAGCTCGGCCTGCGGCGGTTTGCCTATTGCGGGTACGAAGATGCCGAGTTCTCGACGGAACGGCTCGCCGGCTTCAAGCAGGCGATGCAGAAACATCGCCTGGAAGCGCAGAAGCTCGAGGTCCACCTCAGCCCGCGGCAACCGGGTGACTTCGAGCCCGAATCGCCCGAGTTGATCCCCTGGGTGCAGGGGCTGGCCAAGCCCGTGGGCGTGTTCGCCGTCACGCTCGACCGGGCGCGCAACCTCGCCCTCGCCTGCCGCGAGGGCGGTGTGCTCGTCCCCGAGCAGGTGGCCATCATCGGGGTGAATAACGACCCGCTCGTGGCCGAGATGGCCGACCCACCGGTGACCGGGATCGACCACGGCACCGTTGAGATCGGTTACCGCGGGGCCGAGGCGCTGGACCAGTTGCTGCGCGGCGAGCCGACGCCATCATCGATCAAGATCGAGCCGGTGGAGATTCAGGCCCGACAGTCCACGGACATCCTGGCCATCAACCACCCCGATGTAGCGCAGGCGGTGCGGCTGATCCGAGAACGCGCCCTCGACGGCCTGACCGTCAAGGACATCCTCAAGCAGATTCCCGTCAGCCGGCGGATGCTGGAACAGGCCTTCCGACAGACCCTCGGCCGGACGATCCACCAGGAGATCACCCGGGTGCGGATGCAGCACGTTGAGCAACTGCTCCGCGAAACGAGCCTCGACCTGCCCCAGATCGCAGTGCGCAGCGGCTACCGCTACGGCTCGCAGCTCAGCGCTGCCTTCCGCAAGCACATGGGCATGTCCCCACGCGCCTACCGCGCCGAGCACGCCACGAGCTGAAGTGACCGGGCAGTTCAACGTCGCACCCGCCCCCACACACGGCCCCCGGAAGCCCCCGGAAGCCCCCGGAAGCCCCCGGAAGCCCCCGGAAGCCCCCGGAAGCCCCCGGAAGCACCCGGAAGCCCCCGGAAGCACCCCGGAGGTCCCCCCGGAGGGGTGCATGACACGTGTCGCGGAAGGCTCTCGCTCCCTCTCCCCTTTTTCCGGGGGCGGGAGAGGGCTGG
>PUNN01000064.1 GCA_003552605.1 Phycisphaeraceae bacterium | reverse complement strand
GTCGAAGGGCCGCCTCCGAAATCTCGCCCTGCCGCTCGGCATCGAGGGTCACCCAGGGCGGCCTCGCCCAGACCGACCCATCGATGTAACGCTCGGCAGCCCGAACCTCCTCAGCCGACAGCATCGGGGTCCGATCATCCCCGAGTGCCCGCATCGCCGCACCGTGGTACATCCACGAGGCGGCCACAACGACCAGCAACCCGCCCGCCACCGCTGCCATTGTGATGCGGATCGCTCGGTGTCTCACGGCAAACACCCTGTTACAAGTAGCGCAAAATTCCTGCAACGGCCGGACTGACCGCCGAAGCACTCCAATCCCCGGACAGCATCCCCCGGAACGAACCCCCGCCCCCGAATCCCGGTTCCCCCGCACCCTCGGACCCCCCGCCCCCCCGGACACCCCGGAACGTCCGGATCGACCGGGGCTCTCCATGAATGTACGATCCTGAAGTCCGCGTGTTCGCCAAAATCCGTAAGTCAAGCAATCGAAGACAGTAATAGAGATCGATTAGACGCACCGCAGACAACCCCCTCGCCCCGGCTGTGGACCGTTAGCCGACCCGGCCGCCGGTTCCCGCACCGGCCCGGGCAGATGGTCGCCCCCAAGGCCCAGCGATCGACCCCCTGCCCAGGCACCTGGCACTGGCCGGACTTGCCCGGATCGACCGATGGTAAAGTGGACAGGTGGGTCGATCGGGTCGATGCTTCAGCGGCGGTTGCGCCATCCAACCGGTGCGGCCTCGGTCGGGAAACGGCCCGCGGGTCGAGCGAGGCCATCCCGCCTCGGAGCCATCGGCGGCGGAGGCCACGGCATCTGCCAGTAATGGACACGCGTTCGATACAGGGGAAACTCAAATGCGCATCACCATGGTCGGCACCGGTTACGTCGGCCTCGTCACGGGCACCTGTTTATCCAACACCGGTAATCAGGTCACCTGCCTCGATGTGGATCAGAGCAAGATCGACATGCTCAAGGGCGGGGGGTGTCCCATTTACGAGCCCGGCCTCGAGGAGATGATCCGGCGAAACACCCGTGCCGGTCGCCTGCACTTTACGACCGATGCCGCCGCGGCCTACCAGTCAGCCGAGATCATCTTCATCTGTGTGGGCACCCCGAGCGATGAGCATGGCCGTGCAGACCTGAAGTACGTGCTTGCCGCCGCGGATGACATCGGCAGAGCCATCAATGCCGCGCCGGGGGCCACCGGGGGCGATGTGGACGAGCGGCGGGCCAAGATCATCGTCGTCAAGAGCACCGTCCCCGTGGGAACCAACGAAAAGGTGCGCGACCGCATCGCCGCGCAGACCGACAAGGTCTTCCGCATGGCCTCGAACCCCGAGTTTCTCAAGGAAGGCGCTGCGATCGCAGACTTCAACAAGCCCGACCGCGTGGTCATCGGCTGCGAGGACAAGGGTACCGGCGATCGGCTGCGGGACCTTTATGAACCGTTCGTCCGACAGGGCAACCCGATCTTCATCATGGACATCCGCTCGGCGGAGATGGTCAAGTACGCCTCGAATGCCATGCTTGCGACCAAGATCAGCTTCATCAACGAGGTCGCCCGGCTGTGCGAGGCTTACGGGGCGGACGTGGATGAGGTCCGACGCGGCATGTGCTCTGACAGCCGCATTGGCAACAAGTTTCTATATCCCGGACTCGGCTACGGCGGCTCCTGCTTTCCCAAGGATGTGCTCGCCTGCATCGACATGGGCACCACCTCCCAGACGGACACCCCCCTGCTTCGTGCGGTTCATGATGTGAACCAGCAGCAGCGCCGGGCGTTCATCGCCAAGCTTGAAGCCCATTTCGGCGCCAACCTGTCGGGCAGGACCATCGCCGTGTGGGGGATCGCCTTCAAGCCCGGCACCGATGATGTGCGCGAGGCACCGTCAATCACGCTCATGCAGCACCTGCTCGATCGCGGCGCGACGGTCCGTGCCCACGATCCGGTCGCCCACGAGACCGCCCAACGCATACTCGGCGATGAGCCGGTCTACTGCGACGATATGTACCAGGCCATCGAAGGCGCCGATGCGCTCGTGGTCTGCACCGACTGGGATGAGTTCAAGCATCCCGATTTCGATATCGTGCGCCAGCGCCTGCGAAGTCCCATCGTGTTCGACGGCCGCAACCTCTACCGGCCCGAGAGCATGGCCGAGGCGGGGTTCACCTACTACTCAGTGGGACGCAAGGCCGTGACGGCCGACAGCGGGCAGACGACGGTCCATATTTGACGCCCACCAAATCGGCAAATCGGCACGGCCCGCCGTGGGCGCATGACACGCACCGCGACGGGCAACCCCGGGGCTGGCTGCAAAGGGGGCCGGCACCAGGTGTCATGCGCCCACCCGCCGCCGCGCCTTGCACATCGGCCCGCCCCTGCAAATCCTGCCCGATCCGCGCCGGGCGCTCTATCATCAGGCAGCCAGGCCATGCGCATTCTGCGCTGCAGATGCGCCGGTGATCGCTGTGACGGCCTGCATCGCCCGTGCAGCCCCAGATCCCGATCCGCTGAGGTTCAGTCATGCTCAACGCCACTGAAGTGCTCGACACCTACTTCCTCGACACCCGTTGCACGCTGCTCGAGATCGCCGCCACGCTCGACCGGTACGAGCGCGGCGGCGGTTCGGTTGTAGCCGACGATGACCCTCGCCTTCGAAAGCTCCGCGAGGCACTTCGCATCCTCACCGCCGACCAGCCGCGGCCGGACCGGGCCGAGCAGTTGCTGATGCTGTTTTCCGATGATGCCCAACCCGCGCCGGCCGCCACGGCCAGCGCCCCCGACCGTGAGAGGTAATGCCATGCTCATGATCCAGCCCCACTATCACGCCATCGCGCGTACTGCGCAGGACTATGAACGGATGGCCATGTCCGGTGTGGTTGCCGTCGTCGAACCCGCCTTCTGGGCCGGCTTCGACCGTGCCTATCCCGAGACGTTCATCGACTACTTCCGGCAGATCGCCGAGTTCGAGCCGACACGGGCCGCGTGGTACGGCATCCGACATTTCTGCTGGGTGGCTGTCAACCCCAAAGAAGCCGAGAATGTCGAGTTGAGCCGTACCGTGCTTGAACAGATGCCCGCCTTCTTCGAGAAGCCCACCGTGCTCGGTGTGGGTGAAACGGGCCTGCACAAGAGCACCCCCAACGAGTGCGAGATATTCCAGGCCCACGTCGAGCTTGCCATGGCACACGATCAGCTTGTGCTGATCCACACCCCGCATCTCGAGGACAAGCTGCGCGGCACGAAGCGCATCGTTGAGATTCTCGATGGCATGGACGTCGACCCTTCGCGCATCTGGATCGACCACGTGGAAGAGCACACGATCGGCATGTGCCATGATCGGGGCTACTGGGTGGGCATGACGTTGTACCCGATCACCAAGTGCTCCCCACGCCGGGCGGTTGACATCCTCGAGCGCTGGGGCACAGAGCGGATCATGATCAACTCCTCGGCCGACTGGGGGCCCTCGGACCCGTTCACCATCCAGGAGTGCGTGCTGGAATACCGCCGCCGTGGCCACAGCCTTCAGGAGGCGATTGAAGTTTTCCATAACAACCCCGCCCGCTTCCTCGGCCAGAACCCCAAGTTCGACATCCAGCCGGTCGAGGTACGGGCAGCCGAGCACCCACAGGTCCAGGCGCAAGTCACGGGATAAACGGCACCGACTTCGACCACGAGGCGCCGGCCGAGCCGGTACACATCGCATGATGCCCCGCTACCATGCCACACCCCGCGGCGGTAGCCGCGGTGGCTGTTTATCAGTGGACCAGTTGCACCTGTGTTTGAAGCGGGGTTTGCCATGAGCGAAGTGCTTTCGCAAATCGTCGAGTCGAAGTGGTTTCAGAACACCGTCCTTGCCGTAATTCTGCTCGCCGGTGTCGTCGTCGGCCTCGAGACATCGCCGAAGATCATGGCCGAGTACGGCCCGATCCTGCGCCCGCTCGACCGGATCATCATCTGGCTTTTCGCCATCGAGGCGGCCATGAAGATGGGCGCCCACGGCTCGCGGCCCTACCGGTATTTCGCCAACCCGTGGAACCTCTTCGACTTCACCATCGTCGTCGTCTGCTTCCTGCCGATGGATTCGCAGTACGCGGCGGTGCTGCGCCTCGTCCGGGTGCTGCGCGTGCTGCGGCTGGTCAGCGTGGTGCCGCGGCTTCAGCTTCTCGTGGCCACGCTGCTTCGCAGCATCCCGTCCATGCTCTACGTGGGGCTGCTGCTGATGGTGCTGTTCTACATCTATGCGGTCATGGGTGTGTTCCTGTTCGCTGAGAACGACCCCGGACACTTCGGCCGGCTCGACCGTTCGATGCTCAGCCTGTTCCGCATCGTCACGCTCGACAACTGGACGGAGGTGATGTACACACAGATGTACGGCGCTGATGTCTACCCCCCGGCGGTGGAGACCGATGAACCATCCGAGCCGCGCGCCATGCCCGGGATCGCCGGCCTCTACTTCGCCAGCTTCGTCATGCTCGGCACACTGATCATGCTCAACCTGTTCATCGGCGTCATTCTCCAGAGCATGCAGGAAGCCCAGGCGGAACGGGAAAAGGCCGATCGGGCGCGCCACATCGCTGAGTTCGGCGAAGCCACCATCGAGGATGAGATCGCCCACCTCGAAACGATGGTCCACAAACTCCACACCCGCCTCGGTGCGCTGCGCCGACGGGCCGAGCGGAACGGGTAAGCATCCAGGCCGCACTCGGGCGGCAAAGCGTCTGATACGGTTACTCGCGCCTCACACCGTCAACCGGGCATCCCGACTCTGGCGCACATCCCCGCGGCCCTGGCCACTCGGGGCCGCCCCGTGGCATGCATTCACGCTGCCGACACATCGCCTATCATCCCTCGAAGCAATACTCCGAGTCTTCCCATGACCCATCGCAGCCTCGATATCGAGCGTGAAGTCTGCTACAGCAACTGGGACCGGTGGGCCATCGCGGCCATGGCGGCCCGGTTTGCCCGTCGTGTACATGCACTGTTTGAATCCGGCTGGCCCGGGGCGCCCCGCGAACACGTTCAGGCCCTCGAGCGCGCTTTGCTGCTGACAGAGACCTTCGCCGCTAACCCGCCGGAGGATGCTCAAAGCGCCTATCAAGCCACCATGGCGCTGACCGCCACCGCGCGGACCATCGCCGCCCACGCCGGAGAGGTGCATCCCGGCTCCGCGGAAGTGGCCCGTGCGGTGGCTTCG
>PUNN01000106.1 GCA_003552605.1 Phycisphaeraceae bacterium | reverse complement strand
TAACTCACAAGCGCCGCCGCTGTCAGCACCCAGGCGCCGGCAAGGATCATCCAGCCGATCACGGGGAGGATGCGTTGTTTCACTGATGTGTGATCCGCGGTTTTGCGGGCCATGATCCATCCATGGAATTGGCGGGGTTCAAGATCGTCCGTCCACCGCTTATTCTAGCGAACCACCCGGGCCCATGGACAGGGCGCGAATGACCCCCCGCCCGCCAGGGGGCATGACACTTGGCGCGGTGTCCCTTTGTATCCAGAGAAGGCTGGCTGGCTGCGTCAGCAACTTCCGGGGTATCCGCAGCCGATGGCCATGCGGTCCCGAGGGTTCCCGGCACCCCGAGCGCCCCCCGGACTCGCATGGCCATCGGGCTGAAGACAGCCCGCTGACCATGCCACCAGGGCAGGTTTCCGCGAGGCGTGCCATGCGCCCCACCCGCCATGACACCTCACTTGTCGAGAACTGGCCGCGACCTCCCCCCTGCCGCCGTGTGCGCTCACGACGGTCATCGTGCCCCCGTACATGGATAGGGGTGGCAGCCCAAAAGCCTTCTCACGGGGCGCGGCCCCCGCTGCGATAACGTCGGGACACGCCCGGGCCGGGGCGTCGGACACCTGGTGCCCCGGAGATTCATCAACGCCGGTTGGATGGCCCTGCCCCCTCGCCCGGCTCACTCGGAGTCCGGCTGAGCCCACGGGGCGAAGCTGTCGCCGATGCCCGAGGCGAGGTAGCCGCCGTCGATCACCAGGGTATGACCGTTGACAAAGCTCGCCGCGCTACTTGCAAGGTACACCGCGGCTCCGGCGATTTCTTCGGCCTTGCCGAAGCGGGCCATCGGCGTGTGCTCGAGGATTCGCCGGCCACGGTCGGTCCCCTCGATCATCTTGCGGTTGATGTCGGTCGGGACGAAGCCGGGGGCAATGGCGTTGGTGCGGATGCCGTACTTGGCCCATTCGTTGGCGAGGCTCCGGGTCAGTCCAAGGATGGCACTCTTGGCCGAGGCATAGGAGGCGACCTCGACAAGATCGACAAACGAGGAGATCGAGGCGAGGTTGATGATCACCCCCGCGTGCTGTTCCCGCATCAGGTGCCCTGCCGCCTGGCAGCAGCGCAGCGAGCCGGTAACATGGGTGTTGTAGAGATTGTTGAACTCCTCAGCGGCTAACTCGAACGTGGGTTTCTTGAGCATCATGCCGGCGCTGTTGACCAGGATGTCGAGCCGGCCGAAGTTATCGATCACCTTCTCCACCGCGTGCTCGACGCTGCTGTCGCTGGCCACATCAATCGAGATGCCGGCGGCCACGGGCTCGGTGTCATCGGCAATGCGCTGGGGCTGCTCGGCCTCGACGGCGCGGCGAATCTGCTTGACCGCACCTTCCACCTTCTCGATCGTGCGCGATCCGACCATCACCTTCGCGCCACACCGGGCCATTGCCTCGGCGATGGCGAGTCCGATCCCGCTGGCGCCGCCGGTGATCAGCGCCACTTTGCCCGAGAGACTGAACATACTCGTTCCTGATGCCATGATGCACTCCTTGTACGCGTTGAAGCCCGCCATCATAACAGGGAGTATCGCCGCGTGGTTTTATCGTCTGCATGCGCATCAGGGCGAACGCATGTAGCTGCTAAACCGGGTGGCATGGTCAGCGGCTGGCCGCAGCCGATGGCCATGGCGGCCTGTGACGGGGACGCCGCATGGCCATCAGCCGAAGACGGCTGCTGACCATGCCACCCTCGCCTACATCCATTTGCCCCGTGGACGCGCGTAAGGTGCGATGGTGGAAGCGCATCTTCCGCGACCGGCTCTCTGGTGTGGGGAGCGGGGGGGGACCGGTTACCGGGCCATATGGGCCTGCGCCACCTGCTCGAACTGGGTCACCTGCTCCTGCTGCCAGCGCTCATCGCGGCCGAGTTCATCCGCCATCAGCCGGGCCACTTCCGGGGCCGCCTCGACGGCGGCATGGGCATCGAGCGACAGCGCACGGCTGCGGCGGCAGAGCACATCCTCGACCGTCCGGGCCATCTCCGAACGCGCCGCCCACACCACCTGCGCTGCCCGCAGCGGCAGGGCCGGATGCAGCTGCTGTTGCAACGCACCCTGCGCCTGCATCAACTGGCCGATCGCGGCGGCATCGGCACCGTAGAAATCGAGATCGGCGAAGCGCTGAGGATCAGGATGGTAGCCGTGAATCTTCAGTGTCCTGGTGATGCACGGCCGATCCGTCAGACTGGCAAGCGTTGCGGCGTGGTCGACGCAGTCCTCGGCCATCTTCCGGTAAGTGGTCCACTTGCCGCCGGCAATGGTGATCATGCCCGAGCGTGCCACGTGGATGGTGTGATCACGCGAGAGGGCCGACGTGCTCATCCCCTCACCCGCCTTGACCAGGGGGCGAATTCCGGTGAAGACGCTGAGGATGTCTCCGTAGCCCGGATCCTTGTTCAGGTACGGCGCGGCGGTTTCAAGGATGAAGTCGACCTCACCCTCCAGCGGCCGCGGCTCGAGCGTGGACTCATGGATCGAGGTATCCGTCGTGCCCACCACGGCGCGGCCGTGCCAGGGGATGGCGAACATCACACGCTTGTCACTCGTCCGCGGCACCATGATGGCCGTGTCACCGGGCAGGAAGGAGGCATCGAGCACGAGATGAACGCCCTGGCTGGGGGCGATCATCGCCGGAGCGTCAGGCTCATCCATTCGCCTGACCGCATCACAGAAGGGGCCGGCAGCGTTGATGATGCTGTGGGCATGGACAGTAATGTCGCGGCCGGTTTCGACATCCACGGCTTCCACCCCACGGGCAAAGCCTTCATCATCATGCCGGATCGCAGTGATCCGGCAATAATTGAGCATGCAGGCGCCATGCGCGGCGGCAGTCTGCACGAGATTGATGAGCAGCCGGGCATCATCGAACTGCCCATCGTAGTAAAGCACCCCTCCACGCAGCCCCTTCGTTTCCAGCGTGGGGATGCGCCCCATCAGCTCGCGCCGCCCGAGCAGCTTCGATTTGCCGAAGCCATACTTACCGGCGAGCATGTCGTACACCTTCATCCCGATTCCGTAGAACGGCGCCTCCCACCAGTCGTAGTTGGGCACGACGAAGGCCATGTCATGAACCAGGTGCGGCGCGTTGTGGCGGAGCATGCCCCTTTCGCGAAGGGCCTCCATAACCAGCGAAAGATTGCCCTGCTGGAGGTAGCGCACCCCACCGTGGATCAGCTTGGTCGAACGACTCGAGGTGCCCTTGCCGAAATCGCTCTGCTCGAACAGGGCCACGCTGTAACCCCGGGAAGCGGCATCCACGGCAATCCCCGCCCCAGTGGCTCCGCCGCCGATGACGACGATGTCCCATGGCTCATCTGTGGCCGTGATGCGGTCTATCTGTGCCTGTCGGTCCATGTTGGCTTGCTCCTTGCAAGGCGGAGGCGCGGCGTCGTGCAGTCATCTGCGGTGGTACCACCAGATGCCATCGTACGGGGGAGAGGCGGGGGGATTCGTTGACCACCCTTCGTGCTGAGGCCCTATCCGATCTCCCGGACTCGGATGGTGGAGTGCTCTTCCCAGTCGCGGGCACGCTGGAGGGCTTCGGCCCAGCGGGCGCGGCGGTGGGCGGCGGCATCGGCCGGCATTTGCGGCTCAAAGATTCGATCCACCTCGCGATGGGCAGCGATCTGCTCGCGATCGGACCAGAACCCCACGGCCAGGCCTGCGAGATACGCCGCGCCGAGCGCGGTGGTCTCGGTCACCCGCGGCCGGGAGACGGGCACGCCGAGAATGTCGGCCTGAAATTGCAGCATCAGGTTGTTCGCCGCGGCACCGCCATCGGCGCGAAACTCACTGATGGCAATGCCCGAATCGCGCTGCATCACCTCGAGCACATCCGCAACCTGGAAGGCGATGCCCTCGAGCGCTGCCCGGGCGAGATGGGCCGCCGTCGTCCCGCGGGTAATTCCCGTGATCGTGCCTCGTGCGTACTGGTCCCAGTGCGGGGCGCCCAGCCCCGCGAAGGCAGGCACGAGGTAAACCCCCCCGGTGTCGGTCACGCTCGCGGCGAGTGCCTCGATCTGCGCGGCGCTTTGCACAATGCCCAGGCCATCGCGCAGCCACTGCACTACCGCCCCACCGATGAACACGCTCCCCTCGAGCGCGAATTCCGGCTGTGCGCCCACCTGCCAGGCAATCGTCGTCAGCAGTTGATTTTTCGATTGGATCGGTTGCTCGCCGATGTTCATGAGCATGAAACAGCCAGTGCCATAGGTGTTCTTGGCTTGCCCACGCTCGTAGCAGGCCTGGCCGAAGAGGGCCGCCTGCTGGTCCCCCGCAATACCCGCCACAGGGATGCTCCGGCCAAGCACACCGCTGTCAGTCTCGGCGTAGGTGTGGGACGATGGCCGCACCTCCGGCAACACCGATGGCGGAATCTCCATGAGGGCGAGCAGGTCATCATCCCACCGGCCTTCGTGGATGTTGTAAAGCATCGTCCGGCTGGCATTGGTCACATCGGTGGCATGCACCCGGCCACCGGTGAGGTTCCACAGCAGCCATGTGTCGATGGTGCCGAAGGCCAATTCGCCACGCTCGGCCCGACCACGGGCATCGGAGACATGGTCAAGCAGCCAGCGCAACTTGCTTGCTGAGAAATAGGCATCGATCACGAGGCCGGTCTTGCCCTGGATGGTCTCCAGATGGCCATCGGCACGGAGCCGGTCGCAGAAATCGCTGGTACGGCGGTCCTGCCAGACGATGGCATTGTGTAGCGGCTCCCCGGTGCGGCGATCCCACAGCACGGTGGTCTCACGCTGATTCGTGATGCCGATGGCGGCCACATCATCCGCATCAACACCCGCAGCGTCGATGGCTTCTACGGCCACTTCCCGCTGCGTGTGCCATACCTCGCGGGCATCGTGCTCGACCCAGCCGGCACGGGGATAGTGCTGGGTGAACTCGCGCTGGGCCGAGGCGAGGATCGTCCCCGCGACGTCAAAGGCGATCGCACGTGAACTGGTCGTGCCTTGGTCGAGGGCGAGGATGATGGGCATGGTCAACCTCCATCACCGTGCTGCCACCGTGCTGCACGGCGCAGGCCGATCGTAACGCGCCGGGCCGTGCGGGGGCGATGGGCCAGGGCGAACGCATGTAGCATGGGTGGCATGGTCAGCAGCCGTCTTTCCGGGGGCGGCTGATGGCCATGCGGCAAACCCGCTTTTACGAGCCTGCATGGCCATCGGCTGCGGACAGCCGCT
>PUNN01000427.1 GCA_003552605.1 Phycisphaeraceae bacterium | reverse complement strand
GGCAACGTCTACTTATGCCTGCTGTGGAAACTGCTTTGGGTGCCCATCGTACACCCACCGGCCGTGAGCCGCCTTGCAGGCTGGGCACGACAGCACCCGCTGCTGATTGGCAGCGTGTTTGCCGCACTCGCGGCTGTTATTGCGGTGACAATGCAGGTCGATCATCCGTATAACCGGGGTGGAGGAACATCATTTCGCAGCGGCATGTTGCTGTTCTTCGTCTCCGGAGAGGGTCCGCGGGTGCTTTTCGGGGTTCTGGCATCGCTGGGGCTGCTTCTGACGGCAGCGACGCCACTGCGCAGCCCCGCGGCGTACATGCTGTATCCCATCTGGTTCCTGTCGCTGTTGCCGGTATGGCTCATCGAGCCGCGCTATTACTTCGTTCCGTGGGCGCTCTGGTTGCTGCTGCGCCAGCCCCGTAGCGCCGGCGGGGAATGGGTCGCCGCAGCGGTTTTCGGCATCCTTGCCGGGGTGGGAATGGTTTTAATTGCATCAACGGACTGGTTTTTCCCCTGACATGCCCCCGCGGGGGCATTCATGTTGCACTCTGCTCCATTTCCGCGGCGTTGGCCGCTCCATCTAGCCGGCGGATGTGAGACCGGATGCGGAAAATGGCCACGAGCATCCGCCACGAGTCGCGGATGGGCCGGACCCGGCTGTCGCGGTTATCGCACCAGAGGACCCCAACCTCACGGATTCGCAGGCCCAACCGCCGCGCGATGGCGAGGATTTCACAGTCGAAGGCGAAGCCCGTCTCCGACTGGCGGTGGAAAACCTCTTGCGCTGCCGCTGCGGTGAAGCATTTGAAGCCGCATTGTGAATCCCGCACGCCATCGCGGAGCAGGCCACGTCGAAGGCTGCGGAACATCGCCCCCATCATCCGGCGCGGCAGCGGCTGCGACGGCCGCAATTCAGACTCCGGCATGTTCCGGGAGCCGATGGCCACATCGTGGCCATCCTCGATCCAGGGCAGCAGCTTCTCGATATCCTCGATGGGGGTGGACATGTCGGCATCGGACATCAGCAGCACCCGGCCGTGCGCCGCGAGCATGCCCCGTCGCACGCTATATCCCTTGCCCCGGTTGGTTTCGTTGACCAGCACCTCAACGGTGAGCGGGCCGGCATCGAAGTCCCGGGCGATTTCCGCCGTTTGGTCCATGCTGCCATCATCGACGACGATCAACTCGATATGCTTGCCATTCACCTCGGCGTAGCGGCGAATCGCTGCAAGGGTGCGGGTGATCCGGTTGGCCTCATTGAAGGCCGGAACCACGATCGACAGATCGGGACGGGCGGGCACCCGGCCTCGCAAATCGTCTGATGCGTGCATCATGCTATCTCCTCCTCCGGGATGGTTGCCCGGTCCGAGGTCGGCCGATACTCACCACCGCGGCGGCGATCAGCCCAATACCGACACAAGTGTATCCCGCATTAGCACTGCTGGCATGCCTGTCCCGGGCTGCTGTGGCCGAATCGGCGCTGCACACTCAGATAACCGATACAGCCGGCCTGATTGCGACGAATCCGCGGCCACTGGCCGGGTTGCAGGACCTGCTTCGTCGAGCATCGGGGCCGGTCAGTCCCCTTCAGTGCGGTCCGGCAGCCGCTCCACCAACCCCTGCACCACCCCCTCGAGTTCGGCGATGCGGCCTTCGAGTTCTTCCACCCGGGCGGCGAGATCGGGGTCGGCCGGCACGGGCGGAGCGGATGGGGCGCCGGCGGGCGCGGGCTGGCTGGAGGCGGCCGGAGTGGTGGCCGGGGCCGTGGCGGCGGGGGAAGCAGGCTCGGGGTGGGCCTTGGGGCTGAGGCGTTGGGCGAAGCGCTCGGCGCGGGAGCCGGGCGCCGGCGGGAGGCGATCGACCAGCGGCGGGGTACGCGCGGCGAGGCTGTCCAGGGTGTTTCGTACCACATCCAGCGATTCCAGCGTGTGCATGCGCGAGGCCCGGGTGCGCAGTTCGCCCACCGTCTGCGGGCCGCGGAGCATCAGTTCCGCGAGGATGACCAGTTCCGGCGTCTGCACGTCCAGGGCCTCGCGGGCCTGGTGGCGGTACTTGAACACCCGGCTGCCAGCCATATCGACCGTGGCGGCGAGCTGCTTTCGCCGCAGGCCCTCCACGGCATCGAGCACTTCCTCCTCGCTCAGCTCGAGCACCGGTTCACGGTTGCTCTTCTGATTGCACCCGACGGTGAGGCCGTTGAGGGTCATCGGGTACTGCCCCGGCGTGGTATGCGCCTTCTCGATCAGCACGCCGAGCACGCGGGCTTCATGGGGGGTGAGTTCGATCATGGGAGCCTTTCCTGTATATCAGCAGCGCTCGGTCATCCACCTGCGGTGGCCGCCGCGGGGGCCATCCGGGGTTATCGGGTCAGCTTGCGGTACTTGATGCGGTGGGGCCGGGCCGCGGCCTCTCCAAGGCGTTTGCGACGGTCGGCTTCATAGGCGGTGTAGTTGCCAGCGAAGAACCGCACCTCGCTGTCGCCTTCGAAGGCGAGGGTGTGGGTGGTGATGCGGTCGAGGAACCAGCGGTCGTGGCTGATGACAAGCGCGCAGCCGTCAAAGCGGTCGAGGGCATCCTCGAGCGCGCGGATGGTGTTGACATCGAGGTCGTTGGTCGGCTCATCGAGCAGCAGCACGTTGGCGCCCTCCTTGAGCATCCGCGCCAGATGCACACGATTGCGCTCCCCGCCGGAGAGCATGCCGACCTTCTTCTGCTGATCCTGTCCGGTGAAGTTGAACCGCGCGGCGTAGGCGCGGGCGTTAATCGTCATGCCGCCAAGCTCGAACGACTCCTTCCCATCGGCCATCGCCTCCCACACCGCCATGTCATCGCGCAAGGCATCGCGGCTCTGCTCAACGTAGGCGAGCTTGACTGTCTGGCCAAGGGTGATGCTGCCATTGTCGGGCTGCTCGGCCCCGGTGATGATGCGAAAGAGGGTCGTTTTGCCGGCGCCGTTGGGGCCGATGATGCCGAGGATGCTGCCCGGGGGCAGCTCGAAGCTGAGGTTCTCGAACAGGAGCGTGCCGTCATAGGCCTTGGTCAGCCGGTCAGCCTCGATGACCCGGTCGCCAAGCTCGGGGCCCCGGGGAATGAAGATTTCGACATCTTTTGCGAGCTTCTCGGTTTCGGTGGAGGCCGCCTCCTCGTAGGCCCGCACGCGTGCCCGGGGTTTTCGCTGGCGGCCGCTCGGCGACCGTTTGACCCACTCGAGTTCGCGGGCGAGGGCCTTCTGCCGGGCGCTTTCGGCCCGCTCCTCGGCCTTGAGCCGTGCCTGCTTCTGCTCGAGCCACGAGGAGTAGTTGCCCTTCCACGGAATGCCGTGGCCGCGGTCGAGTTCGAGGATCCAGCCGGCGACGTTGTCCAGGAAGTAGCGGTCGTGGGTCACGGCGATCACCGTGCCGGGGTAGCGATCGAGGTGCTGTTCGAGCCACGCCACGCTCTCGGCATCGAGGTGGTTCGTCGGCTCATCGAGCAGCAGGATGTCCGGCTCGGTCAGCAGCAGCCGGCAGAGGGCCACGCGGCGGCGCTCGCCACCGGAGAGCACCTTGATGGGGGTATCGCCCGCGGGGCAGCGCAGGGCATCCATGGCCATCTCGAGGCGTGACTCGACCTCCCAGCCGCCGCGGGCTTCGATGGCATCCTGCAACTCACCCTGGCGGTGCAGCAGGGCCTCGAAGCGCTCCTCGGAGAGGTCCTCGGCGAGTTGGTCCGAGACCTGGTTGAACTCCTCGAGCAGTGCGAGGATGTCGGCCGCTCCCTCCTCGACCGCCTGGCGGACGTTGAGCCCCTCATCCAGCCTCGGTTCCTGCTCGAGCAGGCCGATGCGCAGGCCGGGCTGGAGGATGCGTCGGCCTTCGAAATCCGGCTCCACCCCGGCGAGGATGCGCAGCAGCGTGCTCTTGCCGGCCCCGTTGAGCCCGAGCACGCCGATCTTTGCGCCGTAGAAGAACGAGAGGTTGATGTCGCGCAGGATCTGCTTGCGGTCGCGGGTCTTGCCGATCTCGATCAGCGAGCAGATGACTTTTTCCTGGGGCTCGGCCATGGTCGGTGCTCCTCCTGAGGCGGGGCAGGGGGTCGTGAGGGGCGGGGAGGAGAATATCTCCGGCCAGTCAGCCTGGCGAGGTCGGCCCCGGGGGCTCCGGCCTTCTCAGGCAGCATCGCCACCCCCCGACCTTGGGGCTCTCGGGCCGTCCGGGGCACGGAACCCGCGGCGGTGAATGCCATGCTATCATGCCCGGCCAATGTGTCGCGGCCCTTACCATGGGGCGAACGCATGTAGCGGTTGAGCCGGGTGGCATGGTCATCGGCCGTCCGCAGCCGATGGCCATGAGGCGCCGTCGACCTTGGTTCCCGGCATGGCCAACAGCCGAAGACGGCTGCTGACCATGCCACCATGGACTACATGTGTTCGCCGCGGGCACCGCCGCGCAGCCCCCCGATCCGATGCTCATACTTCCGCTCCGTACCGACCGACGCCTCAGCGGGTTCGCCTGGGTCAACACTGGCCTGCTGGTGGTCAATTTCATCATGTTCGCGCTGACGCACACCGAAGCGTTTCCTATTGATGCAGCGCGTTTTGAAGGCTGGCGGTTCGATCCGCGCAATCCCTATCTGCACCAGTTTCTGACCTATCAGTTCATCCATGGCAGCTTCATGCATCTTGCCGGCAACATGATCTTCCTGCACGTGTTCGGCCCGAGCATCGAGGACCGGATGGGCTCGATCGGCTATCTCGCCTTCTACCTCGCCGGCGGGGTGATGGCGGCCCTCGGACATGCCATGGCCAGTTCGATGCCGGTGGTGGGGGCCAGCGGCTCGATCGCCGCGGTCACCGGGGCATTCCTGGTGATGATGCCACGCACCCGGATTCTGATCTTCTACTGGCTGATTTTCCTGATCGGGTTCTTCGAGATTCCGGCAATGCTGCTGATCCTCTTCCAGGTGGCGCAGAACCTGATCTTCTCTGCCATTCCCGATGGCAGCCCGGTGGCCTACGAGGCTCACCTCGCCGGTTACGCCTTCGGCTTTGTCGTGGCGATGGGATTGCTTCGGTTCAAGCTGCTGCCTCGCGAGCGGGAGGACCTGCTCACCGCTCTCGAGCACCATCGCCGGCGCCAGCAGTTCAAGCGGATGGTCCAGCAGCATGGCTCACCCTGGGAAGGGAATCCGGGCGGGGCGGCCCGTCCCGAAGCCGGGGCGGAACCGGCGGCTGCGGTGCCACAGGAAGTCCGTGCCGATGAGCCGG
>PUNN01000501.1 GCA_003552605.1 Phycisphaeraceae bacterium | reverse complement strand
GGTTCCCGACATGGCCATCAGCCGAAGACGGCTGCTGACCATGCCACCCCAGTCTGAATGCGTTCGCCCTGCCACTGTGGTCAGCGGGGGGTTCTCCGGTTAAACTCGGCCGTTCCATGGCCGAACATCCCCCCCAGGACCCTTCCAACGCGCATCCATCGAAGCCCAAAGGCATGACCTACGCTGAGGCCGGTGTGGATATCGACGCCGGCGAGGCAGTGGTGGGCCGGATCAAGGAGCACGTGCAGCGCACCTTCGGCCCGCGGGTGATCGGCCGGCACGGGGGGTTCGCCGGTCTGCTGCGGCTGGATTACAACGAGAAGCTGTTCAAGCGCAACTTCCGCGAGCCGGTGCTCGTGGCCTGCACCGATGGCGTGGGCACGAAGGTGGTGCTCGCCACGCAGCTTGGACGCCACGGCACGATCGGCCAGGACCTCGTGGCGATGAACGTCAACGACATGATCGTTCAGGGGGCCGAGCCGCTGCTGTTTCTCGACTACATCGGCATTCACAAGGTCGACCCCGAACTGATCGCCACGCTCGTGGCGGGCGTGGCCGAGGGTTGCCGCCAGGGCGGCTGCGCGTTGCTCGGCGGGGAGACGGCGGAGATGCCGGATGTGTACAAACCCGGCGACTACGACCTTGCCGGTTTCGCCGTCGGGGTATGCGAACTCGGCAAGGTCATCGATGGTCGCCGCATCACACCTGGCGATGTCATCATCGGGCTGACCTCGAGCGGCATTCATTCCAACGGCTATACGCTCGTGCGCGCGATCGTGCGCGAGAACAACCTCGACCTCGAAGCGACCTACCCGGAGCTGGAATCGGACCGCCCCCTCGGACAGGTGCTGCTGGAACCGACCCGCATCTACGTGCGGAGCGTGCTCGGCGTACTCAACCGGTACAAGGTGAAGCAACCGGTGCTGGGCATGGCCCACATCACGGGCGGTGGGCTTCCCGGCAATGTCAACCGTGTGCTTCCCTCGAATGTCGATGCCCGGATCGAGCGCAGCGCCTGGCAGGTGCCGGAGTTGTTCCGCTTCCTTCAACGCCGGGGCAATGTGGCCGAGGATGAGATGCTGCGTGTATTCAACATGGGCATCGGCTACGTGATGGTCGTCCGGCCACACTTTGCCGATTCCATCCTCGAGCAGCTTCGCCGCGCCGGTGAAAACGCCATGGTGCTCGGCCGAATCACCGCGGGCACGGGGAAGGTGACGTTCGCCTGAAAGGGACGCGGCGAACCCCCCCGAAGGCTCGGGGATGCCGCACTCTGCGAGATCGTGATCGCGAACACCTCGCCAGCAGGGCCGCGTGCCAACCGCCCCCTCCGTCCCGGGCAAACGCATGTGGCTCCCCAATCGGGTGGCATGGTCAGCAGTTGCCGCCGGAAGCGCAGCCCATGGCCATGGCGGCCCGTGGAAGGGGGGCCGCCGCATGGCCATCAGCCGAAGTTCCGGGGCCGGCTGCTGACGCAGTTAGCCACGCCACATGCGTTCGCCCTGCCCCTCCACCCTTCCGGCTTGCATCACGTCACGCGCACCTCGACATCGTGCGTTCGGCCATCTTCGTGTGGTGGGATCGTATCGCCGTCGATCGACTCACCGTCGACGGTGATCGAGACGGTGCCCTTCTGCACCCCCCGCTTCTTGCGGATGTGGATGCGGTAGCTGGCCCCGCGGAAGTCGCGGGTCATCTTCGCCCAGGTCCACTTCGAAGGCAGGCACGGATCGATGCGCAGGCCATCGATCTCGGCGCGCACGCCGAGCATGTGCTCCCACACGTTCAAAAGCGACCACGCCGCCGTACCTGTGGCCCAGGAGTGAGAGCCTTCGCCGGGCCGGTCTGACTCGGGGGCGTAGATGAACTGGCAGGCGGCGTAGGGTTCGACGCGGTAGAGATCGCCATCGCGCTCATGGCAGCGGACAGGACTCATCTTGTCGAAGATCTCATAGGCCTTGTCGCCGCGGCCGGCATGGCACTCGGCCCAGATGCGCCAGCGGCTGGAGTGGCCGAAGATGGCGCCGTTCTCCTTGGTGCCCGGCGCGAAGCGGCTGATGATGCCCACCTTCGGCTCCGGCTCGCCGAACGGTGGATAGAACGTATAGCTGCCGAGGTCATCATCGAGGTAACGATCGAAGCTTTGAAGTATCTTCTTGACCCGCTGCGGGGAAGCGCTGTCACTGACGATGGCGAAGCTGTTGGGATTGGCCCATATCTTGCCGTACCTGCTCTTTCGTGTGCCGAGGATCGTGCCATCATCGTGCATTGCGCGCTGATACCATCCACCATCCCATGCGATGCGGTTGGCCGTGTCCCTCAGCTTCTTCACACGGCGCTTGTACTCTGCCAGCTTCTTCCGGTCGCCCATGTATTCCATGCACGGGTAGAACTGTTCAAGGCAGTAGATGGCCCAGAAGGCCAGCATCACCGAATCGCCCTTGCGCTGATTGCCGACCTGGTCGAGTGCATCGTTCCAGTCGGCCTTCATGATCAGTGGCAGGCCGCGCTTCGAGAACATGCTGAAGAAGAAGTCCATGCCCTTGATGAGGTGGGCGTAGATCGTGTCCTTCTTCTTCCCGTCCGTGTGGGCATACGGCGTGATCTCTTCGAGGATCGAGAAGTCGCCCGTCTCGCGCACGTATTTGCTCATGATGAACAGCGGGTTGACCGGGTCATCGCTGTGGAAGGTCCGTGTGCCCTCCATGCTGACGAAGTTGCCGCCATGGGCATAGTCGCCCTCCTCGAACTGCCAGATCATGATGCGCTTGACGATGTGGTCGCGCACCCACTGCGGGTCCTCCGGCAGCCGGCTCGCCGCATCCTGGCAGGCATCGCGCACCCCGAAGTTGTAGATGCCGAAATAGCAGTAGCCGGGATTGCGGTTCCACCAGGAAAGGTTCGAGCCCTGGTACTTGAACCAGTAGTTGATCAGCTTGTCGACGTCCTTGTCCGGTGTCTCGATCTGCGGGCTGGCACAGACCTTGTGCCAGTAGGCCTGGTTGTTCTCGAAGGCCTTCTGCGCTTTGGCCGGATCGAGGTACTTTCGGGTCAGGCTGCCTGCCGACCGCGCTTCGCGCGGCACCGCGCCGAGGAGCAGAACGAACTGCTTGCTCTGGCCGGGCTTCAGCGTAAAGCGGTGTTGCAGCGCAGCACAGGCATCGCGGCCGGTGCCGACGTTGTTCCCCAGCCGCTTCTGCTCCATGGCCTGGGGGTCGCTCAGGTCGCGGTAGTCGCCGACGAACTTGTAGCGATCGCCCTCGTAGCTGCTGACCCGGGCGCTCGAGGCGAGGAAGACCGCCCAGTCGAACGGGATGTTATTGGCATCGGCATTGGCCGCCTGCCAGCCGCCGGTGTACTTCACCCACTGCGTCGAGCGGGTGTAAAGTACGTTGTCCTTGTACTGCTGGCGGTTGAACAGCAGGTAGAACTCGCGCCACGAGGTGTCCTCGTGCCAGTTGCCAAGTGCCAGCTCCGTGAACGCGGTGGCCGAGATTTTCCGTGTGCGGCGAGAGTTGTTGGTCAGCGTCACCATCCAGATCAGGCACGGATCGCCCACATCGTCGCCGCTGGAACGGCGCGCATCAGGCATCGGGGTGAACCAGGTCTGATCGGTCTCGATGCCATGCTGCTCGCTGACGATGCGGTTATAACCGAGACCGATGTGGCTGCGCCACTTATCCAGCGGCTGCGTGGGCGGATAGCCGTTGGCACACCACCACTCACCGGCGTCCTTGCCCTCCTCATCGCGGAGGTAGAGAAACTTGCCGGTGGTATCGCGGGGCACACCGTCGATGTGCCAGCGCGTGATGCGGCCGACGGTCGGGTTGTCGAGGAAGGAGTAGCCACCGCCGAGATGGCTCGCCACGTAGCACCAGCGGCCATTGGAAAGCACGTTCATCCATGGTCGCTGGAGGCAGGGCTCGTGGAGAACGAACTCACATCCATCATCAGTGAAGTTGCCGTAACGCGTGGTTTTCATGATCGAGTTTTCCTGGCAGGGGCCGCCCATCGCATCGCGACCGGATATCCGGGGGCGAGGGGGCGGTGGGCCGTGAGCATTGGCGGGCCGAACGCAGCGCAGCGGCTCGAAGGCCCGTGGGTCAGGGGGATGGAAAAGCATCCCGCATCGTCTTGTGAGCGGGCAATGTAAGCTGTGTGGACGAGGCTGCCAAGCGCCCGGCGGATGAGCCCGCCGGGAGTGTCAGCGATTATGATGGCCCCCGCGGTGGCAATGGGGCATCCACAGGGCCGCAATCACACCGCTGGAACAAGGAGTTGAGCCATTGGTCATCGGGATTCCACGCGAGGTCAAACAGGATGAGTACCGTATCGCCCTGCTCCCGGTCGGTGCCGACCTGCTGACCGACGCCGGCCACGAGGTGCTCATCGAGCAGGGCGCCGGGCTCGGCAGCGGCTACAGTGATGATGCCTACGCCGCGGCCGGGGCCACGATCGTGGACACCGCGGCGGAGGTGTTCGCCCGCGCGGACCTGATTGTGAAGGTGAAAGAGCCGCAAGCGCAAGAGATCGAGCACCTGCGACCGGGGCAGGTGGTGTTCACCTACTTCCACTTCGCCGCCAGCCGGGAGTTGACTGAGGCTTGCCTCAAGGCGCAGGTCACGGCCCTTGCTTACGAGACGCTCGTCGATGATGCGGGCCGACTGCCGCTTTTGACGCCCATGAGCGAGATCGCCGGTCGCATGAGCATCCAGGAAGGTGCCAAGGCGCTGGAGAAACCACAGCTCGGCCGCGGCATCCTGCTCGGGGGCGTCACGGGCGTGGATTCGGGGACCGTGCTTGTCCTTGGCGGCGGGGTCGTGGGCCTCAACGCCGCGCGCGCCGCCGCGGGGCTCGGAGCCCACGTCATCGTGATGGATATCAACCTCGATCGGCTTCGCCACATCGATGAGGTCATGCCCGCCAACGTCGAGGAACTCTACTCACACCCCCACGCCATCGCCGATGCCTTGCCCGATGCCGACCTGGTCATCGGCGCCGTGCTCATCCCCGGCGGCCGCACCCCGCGACTGATCGAGCGGAGCATGCTCAAGACCATGAAGAGCGGTGCCGTGATCGTGGACGTGGGCATCGACCAGGGCGGCTGCGTGGAAACCTCACGCCCCACCACCCATTCCAACCCCACGTTCGTGGTCGATGATGTGGTCCACTACTGCGTGGGCAACATGCCGGGGGCCGTCGGCCACACGAGCACGCAGGCCCTCTGCCACGCCACTCAGCCCTATCTGCTTCGCCTTGCCTCGGCGGACCTCGAGCCACTG
>PUNN01000414.1 GCA_003552605.1 Phycisphaeraceae bacterium | reverse complement strand
GGGTGTAACCGGTCGCCCGCTACGCGGCCATGGGCCATGGGGCCTCGTTGATCGCGTCGCGGTGAGGGTGGAGGCGCTCGATTTCGCGCTCAATGCGCCAGTTCTGGTATTCCTCCCACTGATCGTTGATGTAGGTGGTGCGAAGGTCCAGCATCGCCTGGGCGCCCGCCACCGTCCAGCGCATCCCCGCCCGTTCCATGCGGTCCTTGATGACGTAACGGCAGGCCCCCTCGATCACCCCCGTGGCGATCGGGTAGCCCGCGGCGAGGTATTCATGGTAGCGCATCCGCGACTGGTTGTTCTTGAAGTAGGTGCAGATCTGCTCAAGGCGTCTGAGTTTGCCGCCGCGTAGCCCCTGCTTGGTCGCCATCTGCCGCAGGCCGCCGATGACATGGCCGACCGCGCCTTGCAGAATCCGCAGGATGCGCCCGCGGGCGAAGGCGACGGCCTCATCGCTGCCTTCACGGTGGAACAGGTGGGCCGCATCCCACACCCGTGAGGTCACGTGCAGCAGGTCGAGAATCTCCACCTTCGGTCCCGCCGGCAGGTGCGCCGCCTGGTCGTTCCACAGGGACACCTGACCGTCCATCAGGCATACCATCGGCTCCTCCGTCACCGGCCACCGCGCTTCGACGTCCTGGGCGATCCACGCAAACACCTGGTCCTGGCCGCGATGCTCATCGTCGCTCAGGCACGAGCATATCCGCTTGTGCTGAGCCTGGGGATCATTGTCCTGCTCGCCGTGGGCCGGTGGACGTTCGCGGAACAGCGCCGCGGTGACCTGCTCAGGCGTGCGCGGCTTGGGCTGGACGGTGTAGACGCAGCCCACGGTCGCCATCTGCTTCTTGTTGGCTTTCTCCCCCTTCTTGCGGCGAGCCCCCGCCGGGGGCGCCTCGGCCGGCCGCCGCATGGGAATGCCCTTGTTGTCGGCGGTGACCACGAGGATAGAACCTTCCTCCTGAGGCGGCGGCGCCGGTTGCAACTGGCGGAAGGTCGCCACCGGCGTGGCCATCTGTCGGTTCATCCGCTCGAGGCTGTCGACCGGCACGGTGACCTTGAAGATGCGTTGCAGCACCTGTTGAACCTTGGCGAACGGATGTTCCGTGCCGAAGGCCTGGGCCCAGTCCTGAAGCACGAAGGAATAGTCGCTCTCGGGCAGGCCCAATCGCTCATCCAGCGGTACGAAGGCGATCTTCTGGCCCTCACGGGTGCCGTAGACGGTCCGTTCGATCGTGATGTCCCCGAAGATCGAGCGGTAGGGACGGCAGCGCCTCTGCTCAAGCCGACACACCGTCCGACCATCAGGCAGGGCCTGCTCGGGCCCGAGATCGCCCGTGCCCTGCATCGCCACGAACGCCGTCAGGACCTGATGGCCCATCTGCAGCAATTGGTCGAACGCGCCATGCTCAACGGCATGGATCGGCTCACCGCCCTCAGCGGCCTGTGTGACGAACCGGCACAACTGCTCGGTCATATCCCGCAACTGCTCGAACTTGTCCTGCGACGACATCCCTGTCATCATGGCTTGGCCTCCGTGGTGGGAAAAGGTGGAGTTTAACGGCCCATGTTTCTACCACGGAGGCCTTTTTTGTCAACCACCGAACCATGTAAGTGCCTGCAAATACCCTACTTTCAGGGGAGCGGGCGACCGGTTACACCCGTTTCTATTTGAGTATGCGGCTGCGAAGCGCCGGGCAGCGAGTGTGACCGGCGCATCACACTGCGTGAAGGCCGACGAGCCATCGTTCACAGCCAGCCCAACTCGCCTCGTCGCGGCGCGTGCCATGCACCCCTATGGACACTCGCCGCGCACACCCGTTTTCTTCGCCGCAAGCGGGCCGTTATACTCATTGGCCCGCCAGGACCTCCCGGTTGAACGTGTCACACATGCCCTCTTAAGGCTGGACCGCCGAGTTCATGATTGATCGACTGTTCGATACATTCCGTGACCGCCTCCGCGCGCGCATCTGGCTGATCTCCGATCTCCAGCAGACCATGCCCGCGCGGGCCCATCACTGCCTCAAGACCGCCATCGACGATTTTCAGTCACTCGACCGGCCCATCGAGCAGGTGTGGTATCTCGGTGATGCTGTCGAAGGCGGCCGGGTCGACCTTGTCGAGCAGATGGCACAGATGCAGATCGACCTGCTCGGAGCCCTCGGCGTGCCCATCCGGTACATCATGGGCAACCACGATTTCGACTGCCAGCGCCGGCATCCTTCGAGCGAGCCGCCGCAACGGATCATGCCGTTTTACGAGCGGATCGCCGAATCGCCCCAATGGCGCACCGTTGATCCGATCTGGAACTTCTACTTCACCGAGATCATCGCCGGCCACTACGTGATATTCCTGTCTGACCACGCCGCGGCCGATGGCCATTGGTTTACCAGCCACGGCCGGGTCCATGGTGATGACAGTGATTACCCCCACGATGCCCGCGCCTACCGTGAGCTGGGGCGTACGGCGGATGAAACCGGCCTGCCCATCCTCACCGTCGGCCACTACGCCTTCCCCGGTGGCAGCCGCACGAATCCCGATGCGCTCCAGAACCACCTGCTGCCGCTGTCAGCGAGGCATCACATGCACTTTTACGGCCACAGTCATCTCGGTGATGCCGTTTATGGCAAGCAGCAATGTCACCGCAAAATCGCCTACATCGACGATCAGCGCATCCCGCAGATCAACGTTTCATCGCTGGAGAATCATCGCGGCGACCAGGTCCGGTCCGTGGTGCTCGAGCTGTACGATGATGACACCCTCGGCATCTTCTTCCGCAACCATGAGCAGCGCCTGTGGGCCGATGCCTTCATCATCGATCCCCGTGGACTCCAGCCCGTGCGATGAATCCGATTGAACATCGCATCTTCATCGCGATCATGGTGTCACAGACAGTGGGATGCAAGAGCAAAGGCGACGATGAATCGCACGAAATGCGCGGCAAGACGATCGGCCGACGGGGCCTTCATTCTCCTTGCCATTTCCGGGGCGAGGGCGGGTTCGGATGGGCCCTGCGTATTTCCCCGCACCCCGGCCCTCTCCCGAGGGCAGGGGGGCAAGAGGTGATCCGCGACATGTGTTGTGCATCATGCATCTGCCCCGACGCGGTCGCCCGGGGGTGGCGTTGTGAACACCCTGCGCTGATGGCGTTACACTGCCATGACCGTTGCGGCACCGCCGTGAGCCCCTGCCGCATTTCAAAGAGGAGTCTCGACCATGCTGATCGCTGTCACCGGCGCCACCGGCTTTCTCGGCCGCTACATCGTCAACACCCTCACCGCCGCCGGCCATCGCGTGCGGGCCTGGTACCGGCCGGGCAGCGATCGCGGCGGATTCGAGGGGCGTGAGGACGCCATCGAGTGGGTTCCGGGCGACCTTGCCGACCCCGCCGCCGCCGGCAAGCTCGTCAAGGGGGTGGACGCCGTCGTTCACGCCGCGCTTGCCCGGCAGGGTTCGGGCTGGAGTGCCTCGGATGCCGACCTCGTTGCCTTTGCCCAGGCCAACATCATCGGGTCGCTCATGCTCATGCAGCAGGCGCGCGAGGCCGGGGCGGCTCGCTTCGTCTTCATCTCGACCTGCGCGGTGCATGACCGCATCCGCGATGACCGGCCGCTCGATGAGGCGCATCCGCTGTGGCCGATGAGCCATTACGGGGCGCACAAGGCGGCCGTCGAGAAGTTTGTCCACAGCTTCGGCCTTGGCGGCGGCTGGCCCATCTGCGCCCTTCGCCCGACGGGCATCTACGGCCCGACCCGGCCGGTCAGTGAAAGCAAGTGGTATGACCTCGTGCGTGAGGTGGTCGCCGGCAGGAAGATCAGTTCCGCCGCGGGGGGCAAGGAGGTTCACGCGGCAGATGTTGCCAAGGCGACGTTGCTGCTGCTCGAAGCGCCCGCGGAGCGCATCACCGGTGAAGCGTTCAACTGCTATGACATGTACATTGCCGACCAGGATGTGGCGGCCATCGCGCGGGACCTCAGCGCAAGCAGCAGCGAGATCGAGCAACTCAACCGCGGCCCGAAAAACCAGATCGAAACGGGCAAGGTCCGTGACCTCGGCATGAGCTTCGGCGGCCGCGGCCAGCTCGAGCAGTACGTCCGGACACTCCTTGACGCCGTGCAGCAAGGTGAGTGATTCCACCAGAGAAGACCGGGCCCGTGCCGAGGCGACCGGGCGCAATGGCCGATGCGAAAAATGGCTGAGCCGTCGCGCGTGCCGCATTGTGGCGCCCACGGCGATGCAGGGGCGCATGACACTTGGCGCGGCTGGCGGACCCGGCATTCCCCCCCCCTCTTACCATTTCCGGGGGCGGCGGCGGGGTCAATCGCTGCGACCCATCCGCAGCAGGGGCACCAGCATCACTGTGGCCAGGAAGATCAGGCCCGCGGCGGTCAGCGCCACATGCCATACGGACATGATGAGCACCGCGTAGAAGGCCACCAGCGGCCCGGCCACGCCACGCAACCCCGTCAGGAAGGTATGAACGCTCATGAACTCCGCAGTGCGCTCGCGGGGGGCGTACTTGGTCACCCACATGTTCCAGGCCACGTTGCCCCCGCCTTCACCGAGGCCGAATGCAATGCTTCCCAGCACCTGAAGCACCAGGTTGCCAGAGAAAAACATTAGGATGCTCGCAGCGAACAGGATGTTGATCATGATCCGGATGAACAGGAAGTTCAGCCGGTCGAAAAGCCGGCCCCAGACCAGCGTCGAGCCCAGCATCAGGACCGCCGGAATCACTGCAGTCAGGATCAGGGCCTGCCCGCCGGTGTAGCCCAGTTCATACTGCTCGGCGGTGAGAAATTCCATGCGCAGCGGGATCATCGACAGATTGGCGAACCCGAGGATCATCCAGCTTGCCGAGATGTAGCCGAACATCGGAAACTGCCACAGGATCGCCAGAAACCCCAGCGGATGCCCCGGCGCCCGGGCCAGCGGCTGGCTCGGCACGCGCGCGATGGTGAGCGCGGCGATGGCCAGCATCAGGGCAAACCCCAGCATCACCGGCCGGAAGCGTGAGACATCATCACCGATGATGGCCGAAACCAGCACACTCACACCCAGCGCCGTGGCCCCCGCCGTCATCGACACGACGCTGAAGCGCTGCCCCCGCGTCGATCCAGGCACGTTCTGCCGCCACAGCGCCGTCATCAGCGGGGCCGTCAGGGCACAGGCGGAGATGCTCACCATCGCGCCGACCGTGAACACCGCCAGGTTCGGGGCGAGCGCGGCGATGACCATCCCCGCCGCGGCCACAGCAACCTTCAACCCCATTGCACGCGAGACCC
>PUNN01000195.1 GCA_003552605.1 Phycisphaeraceae bacterium | reverse complement strand
CGCGGTGAAATAAGGCCGCAATGCCGTGGCGGCATCGCCGTGGCGTGCGAGGCGGTGCAGCTTCTTGGACCACAGGTCGACCAACTGCTCATCACGCAGGCTGGCAAACCGGGCGGCGAAGTCGGTGGATCGCTCATTCTGCGCTGCCTGCCCCGCCGCGCGCTGCAACCACGCGATCATCGCCGCGGCGGCGAAATCTTCACGCCTGTAGTCAATCTGGTCCCCGGCCGCGGTACGGATCATCGTTTCGGCGAACGACCGTGCCTGGCCGATCTCATCTTCGGCGATCGACAGGTGGATCAGCACAGGCAGAAAGTCCCGGAGACTCGCGGCAGCGGTGACGAACGGCGAATTGGGGTCCGGATCGCCGCCCTGGTGCATCATCACCCGCGCTGCCGCCTCTTCGCACACGGCTGTGAGCGATTCCGCCGCCTGCTGCCAGTTGCGCTGATGCAGGGCGAGCATTGCGCGGGTTTCAGATGTGCGCAGTAACCGCATCGGCATGTCATCGACCTCGACCGCTTCCTCGGGCACATCGAGCAATCGGTTGAGGATGGCGCGATTGGGTGCGCGGCGGGTGAACAGACGTTCGAGCGCCGCCTGCTCTTCACCACTGGTCCGCTCGAGCCGCGGTACCCGGTCAAGCGCCCGGGCTACCTCGAGGTGTTCAAGCGGCATCCGCTCGGCGAGTTCGCCGAGCAGGTATTCGAGGTCCCCGGTCGGCCCCGGCTGGCGGGCCACTTGGTCATAGAGGCGCATGGCACGCTCATGCTCGTGCATGTAAACGCTCAGCCCCGCCATCACACCGGCGGTCCATGGCTCATCAATGCCGCGGTTGTGCAGGTCACCGATCAACTCGTAGGCCCGAGGCCAGGTGGCTTCATCGGCCAGGGCACGGATGCCTTCCAGATGCGCCTGCCCGCCTTCATCCTCCCGCCACTCCGACAGCCAGATGCCGATGCGTCCGGGCTCAACGTCGACCGTGCGAACCCCCTCGGCGGTAAGCAGCTTCAGCGTGCGGTGTTCGTCTTCCGGCACCTGGCGGATTTCGCGGATGCTGTGTACATCAAGCCTGTTGATGCGAAGCGCCACATCACCGGGCTTGATGTCGAGTTGCTCGGCTTGTGACCCCGGCTCGATGCGGAAGACCAGCGCCCCGTGGCCCATCCATTCATAGGCACCCTTCAGCGTCCGCAACCTCGCGGCAATCTCGGCATCAGGGTGATCGAAATGCGGCTCGATCAGCGGGATGATCTTCGGGCCGAGTTCAACCAGCGCGGCATGGGCGCGTTCACGCTCGCTGTAACGCTCATCGCCAAGCTGCTCGATCAGGCTTTCAACCTTCTCTCGAAGCTCATCATCATCCGCCACCTGTTGATGAACATCCGGCCCGAACCCTTCCAGCCTCTGCTCGGGCTCCTGCGACTGATTCGTCTCCGCCGATGCCCCCACCGCGATTCCCACCGCCAGCATCACGAGCAGCAACGATCGACACAGCATGCGAGGCCTCCAGCAAGTTCCGGTTACCGGCAATCCCGATCCAGTCGCCCCGGCCGACAACGAGGCAATTCTAGCGCATGGGGCCACCCATGGCCGGCGCCGGCTTGACCACAGCGGGCCAGCGCCGCCGGCCGGATCGGCCCGGCGAAACAACGTGCAGACCCTCACTTACCGCATTGCGGCGTGATCAGCAACGAAACGGCACCTTCGCGGCGGTTTACCGGTGCATGACATGCGCCGCGGAAGGTTTTTGCTCTCTGCCCATTTCCCGGGGGCGGGAGTGGGGGAAACCCCCGGTCCGCCAGCCGCGGCGCGTGTCATGCGCCCGAATGGGGGGAGCGGGGAGTTCGGCGATCGACTCACGCGAGGTTGCTTGCGAGCAGGGCGCGTGGGGGCTGGCGCATCAGGCGCCACAAGGGGGGCAGCGCGGCGGCGGTGGCGATGAGCATGACCACGCCGCTGCCCATCAGCACCACATCCCAGGGCACTTGCGTGGCGTAGTCGAGGCCGAGCAATCGCTCGAGTTGAACCTGCCGGAGCAGCGAAATCTGCATGCCCGCGATCGTCCCGCAGATGCAGCCGACCACGGCGATCGTGACCGTCTGTGCCACGATCAGCCGGGCAAGCATGCCCTTTGAACTGCCGATGGCCCGCATCACGCCGAACTCGAACCGCCTCGCCGAGACCTCCGCTGCGACAAGGTTGCTGACCCCGGCGCAGGCGATCAGGAGACTGGCGATGGCCAACAGGCTCGACGCCAGCATGGTGTGATCGGCCAGTTCTTGCACGCGATCGATGATCTCTGCACCGCTGATGGCTTCCACCGCCGCGGTTTCCACCACCTGCTGCCGCACCTGCTCGACATCGGCCCCCGGGGTGACGCTGATCATCAGCATGTTGTAGCCGCGCAGGTTGAAGTGCTCGCGGGCATCGGCCTCGGTGCCGAAGACGAAGGCGATGGAAGCATCCTCGAATGTGCCCTGAAAGCCCTTGGCCGAGACGGCAAGGTCCATTCCCCGGTTGCTGACCACGCCGGCGATGCGGAACGGCACGGCGATGGGTTGCCCATCCGCATCGGTGCGGTAGGAAGCGAGTTCGATCACATCCCCCACATCCGCCCCATGGGCCACGTGGTACTCGCGGCTGACCAGGATCGCACCGCCTTCATCGAGCATCTCGAGGGCGCTTTGCTGATCGCCGCGAACCCACTCGAGATCGGCCACCTGGAAGAAGCATCGTGGCTCGAAGGTGAGAAAGCTCGTCTGCTCCGGTGTGATCCCCTCGACACCGAAGCGGAACCGGGCGTCGAGCACACGCACCGGCCGCTGCGCGGATGGACAGACATGCTCGATGCCGGGCAGGTCACGTATCTGCTCGACCTGTTGCGGCGTGATCTGGCGGAACACCGAATACGCGAATATCTCGGGCATCTGCACGCCATCGGCGAACGTGCCCACCGTGCCGCGGCCGATCGCCCAGGTCGCGATCAGCAGCGTCAGCCCCACCATCAGCCCGGCGGAGGTGAACGCATGCCGCAGCGGGGTCGCCCGGATCGTGCCGCGCACAAGCTCGACCGGCAGCACCAGAACCCATGCGATCAACGGCACGACAAAGCGGACCACCAGGGCCAGCACGGGCACGCACAGTACTACGAACCCGAGAAACGTCAGGGGCATCCCGACGAAGGTGTGCGTCCAGAACGACCGCTCCGCCTCCCGGTCGATCAGCAGGTTCAGCGGCGCGACCGCAAGCATCACCGCCGCGAGGATCAGGCAAATCCACACCGCCCGGCCACGTGGTTTGCGCGCACGCTGGGCCAGTGCCTCCAGCGGCTGGGTCCGGGCAGCCAGAAACGCCGGGTATACCGCCCCGAGCAGCCCCGCCCCCGCCGCGGCGGCGAAGGCAATGGCCAGATCATGTGGCTCGACGACAGTCAGCTCACCGAAAAACTCGGGTACCTGCGACTGCACGATCTCCGCGCCCAGCACGCCCAGCGGCAGGCCCAACGGCGCCCCGATCAGCGCCACCGTCAGCCCCGTGCCGAGTTGCATCAGGGCGATCTGCACGCGGCTGGCACCGATGCAGCGCAGAATGCCAAGCTCACGTACGCGCTCGGTGACCGCCGTGGTCAGACCGGTCAGCACGATGTAGGCCGCGCAGAGGTAGACCAGCACCATCGCCGCCAGGAACGACCATCGAAGGCCCCGCATCATCTTCTGAACGCCGGCCCTCGCCGCGACGGGCGTCTGGAACTTCACTTCCGCCGGCAGCACGCCCGCGTGGCGCTCGGCAAATGCCTCGGCATCAACCCCCTCCTCGAGCATCAGGTCCAGCCGGCTGACCGAGTCGGGGTACCGTGACATCGCCCTCGCCTGCTCGAAGGTGACCAGGATCACCTGCCGGGGCATGGCGCCGATCGGCGGCCGGGCGATGAAGCCGACGACCGTCAGTGAATCCTCAAGCCCGCCGGCGACAGTGATCTCATCGCCGATCTCGAGCTCGAGTCGATCGCGCACCGCCTCATCGACCGTCGTTTCGCCGGGCGCCTCGGGCAGTCGCCCGCCACGCAGCACCGCCTGGTATGTCGGCCCGTGGCGCTCGGGCACCAGCCCCTCGGCGGTGACGCTGACCGTCTCACCCGTGACCGGTGCCCCGATCGTCCGCGAGACCTTCAGAAACGGCCAGACGTTTCGCACCTCCGGCAGGGCATCGATCGTTTCGATCAGATCCAGTGGCACTTCGCCGCCGCTGCGCTGCGGGACGATGCGCTGGTCGGCGTAACCGATCAGCCGGTCGATGCCGCCCAGGATCGACGCCTCCATCGACCGGGTCGTCACCGCCAACATCCCGCCCAGCATCGTCGCGAGCGCAACGGTGAGGATCAGCAGCAGCGTCCGGCCCTTCTTAGCGGCCAAGCTGTTGGTAGCGAGATGCCACACCGGTGATGTCAAGACCATCGACCTCGAATTGCCCGCGACACGCACCATCGCGGAAGACATAGACATGCCGGCAATGCACCGCGGCCGCCGGCTCGTGCGTGACCATGACCACTGTCATCCGATGTTGCTCGGCCAGTTCGCCAAGCAGCTTCCACAACCGGTCGCTTGAAGCTGAGTCGAGGTTGCCCGTCGGCTCATCGGCCAGAAGCACCGGTGGCTCGAAAAGCAGCGCCCGGGCGATGGCCACCCGCTGCTGCTCACCGCCGCTGAGGGCATCGGGCCGGTGGTCGGCCCGATGCGACATGTCCAGTTGATCGAGCAGTTCATCGCAGCGCTGCTTCAGCCAGCCCCGCGGCCGGCGGTCGATCACCCCGGGCAGCATCACGTTCTGCGCTGCGGTCAGTGTGGGAATGAGGTTGAACTGCTGAAAGACGATGCCGATGCGATGGCGGCGGAAGCGCATCAGCGCCGTCTCGCCCATCTGCGTCAGGTCATCCCCGCCAACGACGATGCGGCCCCGGTCCGGCCGGTCCAGCCCGGCCGCGAGATGCAGCAGTGTGCTCTTGCCGCTGCCGGAGGGGCCCATGATCGCGTAGTAACCGCTCTGGCCGATGCTCAGGCTCACCCCGCTGAGCGCCTGCACCGACTCACCGCCCTGGCGATACGTCTTGTAAACGTCCTCCAATACCAGCATGGCCGATTCCATCCCGGGGCCGCGGCGCACCCGCCAGGCACGACGAACACACAACCCCACCACAGCAGCGTAGCATCCACCGCTCGGGCGGACGAATGGGGGCGCATGACCCGCACCGCGGCTAGCGGACCGGGAATTTCCCCCCTCTCCCCTCG
>PUNN01000438.1 GCA_003552605.1 Phycisphaeraceae bacterium | reverse complement strand
CGTGGGAACCGCACCAATGCCACCCCCTACCCGCCAGGAGCTCGAAAACCTCTCCGTGCGCACTCGCCTCCTCCTTCGGATGACCACCGAGGCGTGGCACCAGGTATTCGGCCCACCGGCCCGGGCGTACTGGTATACCGCCCGCGACCAGATGCCCATGCGAGCGGTACACCACCGTCGCGATCTAAAGCTGACAATGGTGCGGCGGCCGCGTGTGCGGTGGGAGGAGTACATGGGCCGGTTCAACGCCGACGAAGTGGCGGCTCCGCCCCCATCACTACCTGAGTGGACCAGATCGGTCCTGCCGGCCAGCCCTGCTTCGGCTCACGAGACGGCCTACCTGCTGGCACAGGCGTACATCGCCACCGTCGACGAACTGTACCCACCTCATCGGTGGAGGGGGCACATCAAGCAGGTACTCCGATACGCGGCAGCGGGCCAGCCCATGCCCCGCGATCCCGAGACGGGTGGCCGCAACCGACACATCTGGTGGGATGACCAAGAGGACCCCGAGCGGTGGTGGCAGTGCTGTCAGCAGCTCCAGATCGAGGAGCCGTTGAAAATCGAGCCGATCCAGGCCCGCCTCAGCCGGGAGTTGGAGGCGGCGATCACAGCCACATGGAGGTCTGCTCGCTGGGGTCTGGAGGGGCAGCGTCTCCACGTTGGTGAGCAATATGTCGATCTCGGGAGGAAAGAGGCACAGCTGATGGCCGAGCTGATCGGAAGCAAGGGCGAAGTGGCACTGGAGGTCGTGATGCACAATCGGAAGGGAGCGGTGTGGGCCGAGCCAGCTCCACGGCGGCGTAGTCCGGATCGGGGCCGCAAGATGGATAAAGTGAACAAGATGCTGCAGCAACTGCGTAACCGGTTTGCCGATGCAGGCATCAACCTCCGGGTACACCTGCGGGGCGATCAGATCATCCTCGATGGCGATCGCGAGTTGCTCCAACGTCTGTGTACGTGATCCTCCTTTGACAATCCTGACCCGGTCGTGAGATCTGCCGCGGCCGGATCCGATTCCCTTCTCCCCCATCTGGGACAAAGGTGCTGCCATCCTCGATCCGTCCCATCGAGGCCTGGATCACATGTCTGCTGAGTGCAAGCCGGGGACACGAATCACCTGTCATGCAGGGGGTCAAAGCACTGAGCGAATACTGAGCCGGCGACCTCAGTGGCAGGCGACGCAGAATACCACATCGAAGGGCATGGCAGACCATCGTGGATCGAATCCACGCGTTGTGGGCCAGGCCGGGACAGGTTCGCTCGACACCAGGAAGTACCACATGATCAATCTTGATCGAGAGATGCTTATGCCCTTGAGCGCAGCCGCTCGTCACCTGCCGTCCCGGGATACGAATCCCCTGTCATGCAAAGGCCCAAGCACTGAGCGAACACTGAGCCAGCGATCTCAGTGGGAGGCGGCGCAGAATACCACATCGAAGGGCATGACAGGCCATCGTGGATCGGATCCACGCACGTAGCCACGCCCCGAGAGGACCCCGGACGTCAACGCAAGGAAGTGAATCATGATCGACATGGATCGAGAGACGCTCATGCCCCTGAGTGCAGCCGCTCGTCGCCTGCCCTCCCGGCCCCACGTCAGCACCATGCACCGGTGGAGGGTGCGGGGCGTCCGAGGTGTACGACTGGAAGCCGTAAGTGTCGGCGCCCAGTGGTACACATCGTGGGAGGCGTGCCAGCGATTCTTCGCCGCCACCACGGCGGCTGCTACCCAGGCCCAACCCGTTTCCGGAAGTCAAGAACCGCCTCCTCAACACGTGAGCGACGAGTTGGACCGGCTCGGAATTCGGTGACTTGTGCGGATAAAAACACCCCGCCGACAGGCGGGGCTATGAGTGAGACTGGCGATCTCGTGTATATCTTATCCTCCGCGATCCATCATGTCCACATTCGTCGTGGCCCAAGCGGCAGGTCACGCTCTCGCCTCGCCATAATGAGCGGGCAGAGCGTACGTGGTCCGCCTATGCCGTCGCCGCCCCTCCCTGACCGACCGCACGCCGCGTGGGGTGCGGTACTTAACCAATCTCGCCATCATCAGAAAGGAATATTGGTGATGCATTTTCAAATCTACGTTCCAGTGTATCGCTCAAAGAAATTCAGCCCGATCCGTCGCAGACTGGTAGACGCGCTCGAATTCGGACTGGGGCATCGCGCCGAAGTGCAGCTGGCCGCGGGGTCACCTCGCGTGATGGTCGATTTGAAAGATTCCAACAGCGAACGCTTGCTCTCTGTGGCCGAGAACTATTGTCGTCTCGCAGCCGAGAAACACTGGTGTCCGGACCATTATGTCGGGGAGATCGTCCATTGCTTATGGAACATCCTTGATGAGTATGCCGCCCCTCCGCGGTGATCTCTGGGGCCGGGCCATCACCACGGCCCGGCCCCAGTTTTTCGATCACCTCACGTTTCCGGAATGGTGGTGATCTTTATTCTCTGCAGGACGCGGTGACGTGATGTTGGCATCCTTACCTGCGAGTACTACCCGGTGGCCAACAGCCATGAGGCGGCTAACCAGCCGAACAAGAAGCAGGCCAGCCACCAAATCCGCACCGTCCAGCCCAGCCCGGTGGAGGAGGTGCGGCAGCTAGGACGCGAGTTGAAGGATTCACCCATGTTAATTACCCATTCTGAACAACTGAAGAACCACACCCGCCTGTTTCTTCAGTACGGCCCCCTCGAAGTGCGGGCGTTGAGGACGGAGGGCCGGCCGTGGCCCAATTCCCAGTCTACCAGGTCTGGGACCTGGGTGGGCTGCTTCGCCCCACCCGACGCTGCCCGCCAGGACAGGGAGGCCGCGGTGGAAGCCTTCTACCGGGAGGTGGCCAACAAGCTGACGGATTCCACGCAGGGCCTCTATGCGGTCATCAATCCCATCAGCTACGACCGCCTGGCCGCCGTCCCCAGCCAGAACGAGTTGCACTTCGGCATCACCGCCGCGGGGAATGATGACATCCCCACCCGCTACTGGCTGCCCATCGACGTCGACTGCCACGGATCTCAGCGGGATGCCGCATCGACCGAAGAAGAGCATCAGGCCGGCCTGGCCAAGGCCGCCATGATCCGGGAGACCCTCACCGCCGAAGGCTGGCCCGCCCCCGCGCTGCACATGGATTCGGGGAACGGGGCCTGGCTTCTTTACCGGGCCGACAACCCGCCCGACCATCTCACCGAGCGGGTGATTCAAGCCATCGCCTCCAGGTTCAGCGATCCCGACGGGACCCATCCCCAAGCCAAGGTGGACACAACGGTCCACAACCGGGCCAGGTTGATGCGCATGGCGGGGACCCAGAACTGCAAGGGCAGCCGCCAGCCGGTTCCGGAATCCACCCGCGAACGCCGCCCCTGCCAGGTCATCGCCGCCGGCCCGCTTGATCAACCGCTTACCCAGGAATTCCTGGAGCAGTGGCTGGCCGAGCACGCCCCCACGGATTCTTCAGCCTCCAGTACGTCTCCCGGGACCGCGGCTACCCCCGCCATCACGGCGGGCTCCAGCCAACGCCCCCGCTCCAGGAGGCCACGTACCGTGGAGGATGTACATGCATGGGCCGAGGCTCACGGCTTGGAGCTTAGCGAGCCGCGGCGTTGTACGTCGAGCCGGGCGGGCCAGGACGGCTACGCCAGCGAGGGCACCCGATGGACATTCCCGGCCGCGTGCCCGGTACAGCCTGCGGACAACCCGCACAGACCCGGCGGCACCGAGATCACCCTCTGGGACAACGGCCGTGTGAGCTTCTCCTGCAGGCACGACCGCTGCAGCGGGCTGACCGCCCGGGACCTGTTCAGGCGTTACCCAATGGGCGGCGGCGGCGATCGGGAGTTGATTCAGGCCAAGGATGGAGAACGCCGGGAGACGGTAGACGCCGCCATCGCCGCCCTGGCCAACCTACCGGAGGACCTGGCGATCTACACCCGCCAGGGGATGTTGGTAGACATCGTGAGGCCGGGAGCCGGTCGCAACCAGCCACGACGCCACGGCGGGCGTGTTGTACGGGAACTCCCGCCGGCGGCTCTGGTGGAGCGGGTCACCGACGTGGCCTGCTTCGAGCGTTACGACGGCCGCAAGGATGACCTGGTCCCATGCGGGCCACCCAAGTGGCTGGGTGAGACGATCGCCGCCCGCGGCGAGTACCCCGACCTCCCGGAGCTGGTAGGACTCACACCCGCCCCGCCGCTGAGGTCGGATGGGAGTGTGTTCGAAGAGGAGGGCTACGACCCGGTAACCCGGACCTGGAACCCGGGACCTCCAGAAGGCTGGGAGCCGCTCCCGGCCTCCATCACCCAGGAGCAGGCCAAGGAGGCCTGGAGCCACCTGAGCAACACCCTCTTCCGGGACTTCCCTTTCGCGCGGTGCGAGCACCGGGCCGCGGCCTTGGCTTGCCTTCTCACGTTGATCGGCCGGCCGGCCCTGGAGGGCGAGCTGGCTCCGGGATGGGCCTTTGATTCGAATAGGCGGGGTACTGGAAAGGGGTACCTCATCGATGCGATTCACACCGTGGCCGCGGGGACGCGGGCCCCGACCTGGGGCTACCCCGAGGATGACCCGAGTGAGTTGACCAAGGGCATCACAACGGCGTTGTTAAGCGGGGACGCAATGGTCCATTTTGACAACGTCGACACCACTCTCGGCGGTGGGCCGGTCGACCGGCTTCTGACCAGCCACACGTGGAAGCAGCGTATCCTCGGGACCCACCAGGAGCCCGAGCTGAACAACGCCACGACCTGGGTGTTCTCGGGCAACAACATTCAGTTCAAGGGGGACACGTGCAGGAGGCTTCTGCACGTGCGGTTGTTCACCACCATGGACAAGCCCGAGTACCGGGACGACTGGACCTACCCCGACCTCCACGGGTGGCTCCAGGAGCACCGGGCGGCCCTTTTGGGGGATGCCTACCTGATCTTGGCCGGCTTTCTTCAGGCCGGGGCTCCAAGCCAGAGAGGCCGTGTACTCAACAGCTTTCGCCGTTGGACCCACCTGATCGGCGGGGCGTGCATCTGGTGCGGTGCGGGAGACCCGGTGTCCAGCCAGGAGGGCCTGGAAGGGGCCGATGTTGAGGAGAATCAGCTTAACGCCCTTGCCCAGGCCTGGTTTGATGCCCGGCAAGAGCTGTACCAGCCGGTCGACGGCCCGGTGGAGTTGCAGGCGTTGATGGACTGGCTTTTCCCGGCCGACCGCGACAAGCCCACCCCGGGGCCGGCCGGCCTGGCGTTGCGGGAGGCGATCGAGGCCGTGTGCTCCAGCCCGCGGGGCGGTGGAAAGCCTACCGCGCAGAAACTGGGCCG
>PUNN01000382.1 GCA_003552605.1 Phycisphaeraceae bacterium | reverse complement strand
TCCGATCGAAAAGTGTTTACTTTATTTTCGCGCGGTTCCTAAGGTCCGGAATCGAACGGCTAGCGATCGAACTCGCCGGCCGCTTCCGGCTGGTGCATGACTTTGGTGATGTGATACCGCCGCCGGCCGGCGGGCACATCCCATTCGATGGTGTCGCCGGCGCGGTAGCCGAGCAGCGCGGTGCCGAGGGGGGCGAGAACCGAGATGCGGCCTTCATCGAAGTCGGCCTCTTCGGGATAGACGACGGTCCACCTCTGACCGCGGCCGCCACCTTCGGTTCGTACCGAGGCGGTCGAGTTCATCGTGATCACATCGGGTGGAATCTGATCTGATCCAACGATCTCGGCCTGATCGAGTTCCTTCTGGAGCGCATCGAGATTCTCGCGGTCCTCACTTCGCGTGCGGCGGGCTTCGCGGATCAATGCAGTGAGCCGGTCGAAGTCCTGGCGGGTGACGATGATCGGGCGAGGGCTCGATGTGGACATCGCGATGCTCCTTGTGGTTACGCTCGGGCCGGTTGAGGTTCAACGGTTGCGGGGGGCGTTCTTGCTCTGCTTGAGTTTCAACCCGCGGGCATGGCAATGACACCCGCGTCGCGAGCAGGTATGAAACGCCCGCAGCGCGCACAAAAAAACCGCAACACCCACCGGTTCCCCGCCATTTACCTCGAGGCTTTTGCGACCGAGGCAGTCCAAGGCAGGGCCGGCGAGGCGCGGCGTCAACAACGGTTCGGTGAGGCGTTCATCTCAAGATGATTTTATCCTCGCCGCCATCGTTGTCAAAAGATCGCCATCCCGCGGCAGGGCAAACGCATGTAGACGCGAAACCGGGTGGCATGGTCAGCGGCTGTCCGCAGCCGATGGCCATGACGGCCGGTGATTGGGGGTTCGCCGCATGGCCATCAGCCGAAGACGGCTGCTGACCATGCCACCCAAGCTACATGCGTTCGCCCTGCATCCCGCGGCAGGGCGCATGACACCTGGCGCCGCCTCCCTTTGTAGCCAGAGAAAGTTGGGCGGCTGTGTCAGCGGCTGTCCCCGCAAGTGCCGCCGATGGCCATGCGGCCCCGAGGGTTCAGGACGCCCCGAGCGCCTCGGGGCCTCGCATGGCCGCCGGGCTGCCCCGGGAGCAGGGCGGCCCGATGACGTAGCCAGCCAATCTGGCTGCCACGCGCCTCCGCCCGGATGCCGCCGGGGCGGTACTTCCATGGCAGCGGAATCGAAGGGGCCATGGTGGGGCACGGGTAACCGCGAACCATCCCGGCGATCCGGCGGGGAAGCAGGTGTAGCGGACGGGCTTATGGCAGCAGGGGCGGTCTACCGCCCGTTGCGAGAACGGCTGCATGGAGTCGACACCGGATGGTGCTACCATTCCCTGCGGCCGGCGCAACGGTGGGCGGCCTCGGCTGAAGCCGTGGCATTGGCGAAGAGGGCGTCAGTGGCGCTCGGAGCCGGCCAGTCACGCACGGTGTTACCGGCGTTTCGTAGTTGCGTTGGAAAGGTGATGGATATCATGGAAGCACTGATTCTCGTGGATGTGCAGAACGATTTCCTTCCCGGCGGTGCGCTGGCCGTGCCGGAGGGCGACCAGGTGATCCCGGTGATCAACGATTTGATGAGCCGATTTGAACTGGTGGTTGCAACCAGGGACTGGCATCCGGCCGACCACCTGTCGTTTGCCAGTCAGCATCCCGGCCGGAAGGTGGGTGAGATCATTGACCTCGATGGCCTCGAGCAGATTCTCTGGCCCGATCATTGTGTGCAGGGCACCGAGGGCGCGGCGTTCGCCGAGGGGCTGAACGCTGATGACATCCATCACGTGCTGTACAAGGGGACTGATCGGCGGATCGACAGCTACAGCGGCTTTTTCGACAACGGCCACCGAAAGGCGACCGGCTTGGCCGACCTGCTCGATGACCGTGGCGTGAAGCAGGTGACGATCGCCGGCCTGGCCACCGACTATTGCGTGAAGTTCACGGTCCTCGATGCCTGCCGCCTCGGCTACGAGACGCGCGTGGTCCGGGACGGCATCCGCGCGGTCAACCTGAACCCGGGAGATGGCGACAAGGCCATCGATGAAATGCGCGAAGCGGGGGCGCAGGTGGTCGAGATGTAGCGACCCGTCGGACCTGAGCGCAACTGATATCGTTGCAGGGTTGATGGGTGAATGAGCGGGGAGAAAACGACGCCTCACGGGGTGCGGCACCGTCGTATTGGCCATATACTGGGAGCGAGATCTCGATACCGGGGTGCCGGCGGTGTGTGGTGTGTCGGGCCGCGAATGGACCGAGCGAGTCTGGAGAATGCGATGGCACGGACCGGATTTGCCTGGGGTGGCAAGAGGCAACAGCCGCAAACGATCGTGGGCAAGGTGTTCGCCTCACTGTTCATGGGGGTGTTCATCCTTGTCGGCCTGTCGTTTCTTACCATGATGGCCGGCGCCATACTGGGCGACCTGGCTGTCTACCGGTGGACGCAGGTGCAGGCCGAGGTCAACACCTCCGAGATTATTGAAGACCGCCAGCGAAGCCGGCCCTATCGCCTCGCGGTCGAGTATGCCTACGAGGTGGAGGGGCAGTCGTATACATCGGAGCAGGTCTACATTGATGAACGCTGGACGGAGGACCACGGTGAGGTCGCCCGGCTCAGAGATGAGTATGCATCGGACCAGTCGGTGGTAGCCTACTTCAATCCGAACGATCCTTCCGAAGCCGTATTGCGACGGCCGGATCTGTCGGGATTGGCCCTGATCGGGGTCTTCATGATCATCCCGCTGCTGTTCATCGCCGCGGGTGCTTACGGTATCTATCGCACCTGGCACGTGCCGGGACGGTCGGATAAGGGGGCCGTATCCATCGGGCACACAAGAGGGGGTGGGAACTTCGCGCGGGGCATCGGGCTGGTGCTCGCGGGCATGTTCATCGTGATGGGGTCGATCCTTTGCGTGGCGTTGCTGATCGATCCACTGATACGCAGTCGAGCCGCGCAGGACTGGCCGACGGTGGAAGCCGAGGTCATCCGTAGTGAGGTGCTCACCTCCGACAGTGGCGAAGGTCAAACGTATGCTGTCGGTATCGAGTACGAATACGAGATAGACGGCAAGACCTACCGAGGTCATCGTTATGATTTTACTACCGGCTACACGAGCGGCCGCGAAGGCAAGCAGGCGATCGTTGATGATCACCCCGTGGGCCGCCGCATCGACGTCCACGTGGACCCTGATGACCCGTATGAATCGGTGATTGAAACGGATTTGGCGCTCGGACTCCAGTGGCTGGTCCTTCTTTTCCCCACCGTCGGACTACTCATCCTGGTTGCCATCATCATGGTACCCCGCCGCGACAGCACGGCCGACATTGCAGGCACAGCCGACTCACCCCGGAATCGCGCAAGTGCGGAGGTGGGGGCCCGAGGGTCGGTCGACGGTGGGCCACGAAAGCTCGGTCGTCGCGAATCGCGCATCGGTGGGTTCATTGGGCTGCTGGGGTTTGCCGTGGTCTGGAACGTGATTGTCATTTTCGCCGTGATCCCCAACGCGCCATGGTGGTTTGCCGCGATCTTCGCGGTGGTGGGTGTCGCGGTGGCTGCCGGGGCGGTTTACCAGGGGCTTCGGCTGTTCAATCCCATCGTCGAGATGGAGATCGAACCCGGCCAGGTGCGGGCCGGAGATACGGTGCGAGTGCGATGGCACCTGCGCGGCAACGTGAGTCGACTGCACGACCTGGCCATCCGGCTCGAGGGCTGGGAGGAAGCAGAGTACCGACAGGGCACGAGGACAACTCGCGATCGCGTTACGTTCGCCACGTTCAATGTCGTCGAGACACACAACATGGCGGAGATGGAACGGGGGGAATCCGAAGTCACCGTGCCAGCCAACGCGATGCACACGTTCAAGGCGCGGTCCAATCGAATCATCTGGGTGTTGCACGCCGAAGGCAGCATCAAGTTCTGGCCGAACCTGAACCAGTCCTTCGAACTGGACATTCATCCCCGGGAAGTGACCCATGGCTGAGCTTCGCCTCGAGACGTTCGAACACCGTACCGCCTTTGAGCCCGGCGAAACACTCTACGGCCTGGCGGGATGGCAACTGGATCAAGCGCCGGCTGAGGTGTACGTACGGCTGACCTGGTATACCGAAGGCAAGGGGGACCAGGATGTGGGGGTGGCAGTAGAGAAGATGTTTGAGAATCCTCCCGCCGTGGATGCCCGCAATTTCGAGATGACATTGCCGGATCATCCCTACAGCTTCTCGGGCCACCTCATCAGCATTCGTTGGGCGCTGGAACTCATCATCGACAAGCGTGCATCGAAGCGCCTGGATATCATCATCGCACCCGGTGCCGAGGAACTCAGGCCGGCAAGCTTTGCCGGTGAGGGCGATGGGCAACCGGCCCAAAGCAGCCATCCTTTTGCAGACTGGCTCAACCGCTCGTGAGGCCCTTGATGCGGCCACGGGACAACCCATTCCGCGTCGAGCGGCTCGAGGCGCTCGACTTCCGCCCGCAGGGGATGGATTGGGCGACCCTCGAGCACCGCCTCATGCGACTGAATCTGCGGGCGGCGATCATCGGGCCTGAAGGTTCAGGCAAGACGACACTGCTGCGCCAGCTTGGCGACCGGTTGGAGGGTTGGGGTTATCGCACGCGCTGGGTTCAGGTTGGCCGCGACCGCCGACCGCCACCGGGCTCGCTCCGCGCGGCGATGGAGGGACTCGATGAGCGGGATGTCGTTCTCTTCGATGGCGCCGGGCACTTGCCGCCGCCGCGATGGTGGGCGGTGCGGTGGCGTTGCCGGCGGGCGGGGGGGCTGATCGTAACCGGTCACCGTGGCCGTCCCCTGCCGGTGCTGATCCGGACACGGACCGATCCGGTCCTGCTCGCCGCGCTGATCCGTTCGCTGCTGTCGCAGGCGCATGACGCGGACAGCGGGTTGGCGGGAATGACGGCGATGGAGGTGGATGGTGTGGCGTCGGCGTTGTGGCATCGCCACCGAGGTGACTTGCGAGCGGCGTTGCGGTCGCTTTACGACCGCTGCGCGGGTCGCCGGGCGGAGCAGAAGCGGTAAGTCTATCTTGCAATCTTGCCTTTGACATGATTAATTAGTTAACTACACTAATTAACCGTGGACGCCACCCCCGCCACTCTCCGGCCCCTCAATCAGCGACGTGTGCTGAGGCATCTGCTGCGTCACGGCCCCCAATCACGGGCACGGCTGGCGAGGCACATCGGCCTCAGTGCACCGACCGTGGGCAAGCTCGTCGAGCAGATGGTCGATGCCGGGTTGCTAGAGTACATCGACAGCGCTGAGCAGAAGCC
>PUNN01000131.1 GCA_003552605.1 Phycisphaeraceae bacterium | reverse complement strand
CCCCCCGCCCCCCCGGACCCCCCGCCCCCGGAAGTTCCACCCCTAGAAGTTCCGCCCCCAGAAGTTCCTGAAGTCTCGGGAAATCCGGCCCCCGCGCCGGAAGCCCGCGCCCCCCCGAAATCCACGGAAGCGGTGGACTCGTCGGCACGGCCTTCTCCCCCTGCCTGCGGGGCCACTTCGTCCCCGCCATCGCCCGCGGCTTCATCCCCATCCTGGCCGAGGGCAGGGCCATCATGCCCCTCGATGTGATGCACCAGCCGCTCCGGGGCGATGCCTTCTGCTCCCGTCAGCAGGTCATAAATGCCCAGTTCCAGCTCGCCCGGATCGATGCCGAGGTGCAACGTGAGGTGGGCCTGCGGGTCGAGATCGATCAGCAGCACCCGCCGGCCCCGGGCCGCGAGGGCGGCACCAAGGTTGGTGGTCGTCGTGGTCTTACCCACCCCGCCCTTCTGGTTCATCAGCGCAATGATGCGCATCTCGGCATGGGGTTCACCCTCGCGGTCAGTACGCGGGGCGGGCCGTCGTCGCGGGTCGTGGAGATTGGGGCCGGGATTGGGATTTGATTCGGTCACGGGGCCGCCTCCCGCGGTCGGTGAACTGCGTTCCATCGCCTGCCACAGTATACCACCTCCACCCCGGCGAGGGGCAAACCCTCAGCGAGCACCGGCAGGGCCAGCGCATGCAGGCGAGGGTGGCATGGTCAGCGGCTTCCGGACTGTGTTCGAAGCCGATGGCCATGAGGGCCCTTGGCCGGGGGAGCGTCATGGCCCTCAGCCGCCCGGAAACACGGCTGCTGACCATGCCACCTTGGCCTACATGCGTTCGCCCTGCGAACACCGGTAGATCAGCGGCACAACCTTTCCCCCGCGCGCAGGGTGGTGTGTCTCGAGATCATGGGAACCTGCGCGATCGGTCATGCACCGGCGGGCCACGCCCGCTGCCGGCCGCCACCCACCCCGCGGCGGGCGCATCGTTATCATGGCCGCCATGTGGACAGCCGGTACAGTGGAGCAACTGCGCACCGAGCGCAGCGCGATGAAGGGATCGGTGGCGTTCGTTCCCACGATGGGGGCCCTGCACCGCGGGCATCTCGCCCTCGTGCACGCAGCCCGTCAGGCCGCGGACCACATCATCGTCAGCATTTTCGTCAACCCGGCGCAGTTCGCACCGGATGAGGATTATGAAAGCTATCCCCGCCAGATCGAGGCCGACCTCGCGGCCTGCCGCGAGGCCGCCGTGGATGGTGTCTTCTGCCCGCCCGTCGAGCAGATGTATCCGCCCAACATCCCCGAATGCACCATCAACGTGCCTTCGATGGCTCATGTGCTCGAGGGGGAGATCCGGCCGACCCACTTCGCCGGCGTCTGCCGCGTGGTGGCCAAGCTGCTGAACATGGTGCGGCCGGATGTGGCGGTGTTCGGTCAGAAGGACTATCAGCAGCTCAAGATCATCGAGGCGATGGTCGCCGACCTGGCCATGCCCGTCCGCATCGTGGGCATGCCCACATGCCGTGAGGAAGATGGCCTTGCGATGTCCAGCCGCAACGCCTACCTCGACACACCCCAGCGCCAGCACGCCCGCGGGCTGTACAAGGCCTTGCTCGAAGCGAAGCGCCTGGTTGAGGAAGATGGTGAGACCGACCCCGAGGCGGTCGAGACGGCGATGGAGCAGGTGATGATGGCCCACCACGTCGAGCCGCAATACGCCGTCATCCGCCACCCCCACACCCTCGCGGAACTCGACTGCATCGAACCGGCCCTGACCGGCGGCGTGGTCGCCCTCATCGCTGGCCACCTCGGCGAGACCCGCCTGATCGACAACATGCTGCTCGCCGAAGCGGGGTGATGGCCTGTAGGTGCAGGACGGTGCCCCCGCCATCGCCGCGCGGATGAAGACGACACGTGATTCGGGTTGATCGTGGCAAGGCCGCAACAGGGAGTGGATGTCGACCCACCGCGGGTGTGGCTGGCGCGGGGGGCATGCATCACTTGGTTTCGGTTTCGCAGGTGCCCTGCGGGTCACGGCAGGGCAAACGCGTGTCGCTGCCAAACCGGCTTGGGGGCGTCAGCGGCGGTCCGCAGCCGATGGCCATGCGAGTCCCAGGGGGCCCCCGGAGCGCCCGGAACCCCCGGCCCCCCGGAATCCCACGGAGCCGCATGGCCATCGGCCACGGACCGCCGCTGACCATGCCACCACTTCCTGGCCTGCGGCGCGTGTCATGCGCCCGTTCGCCCCGGTGATCGCGGCGAGGCCTCGACGCGTGAGTGACGATCGCGTACACTATTGTGTCGCAAATGTTTGTTTCACGAACGGGAGGCCTGGCCATGAGATTCATCTCCGTCCGCGATCTGCGAGGCAAATCGGCCCAAGTCTGGCGCGAACTGGACCGGGAGGGGGAGTTGGTGATCACCAGCAACGGCAAACCCATCGCCATCATCTGCGCCACGGATGATGCTCATTTCGAACAGTCGCTACGTGAACTGCGTCAAACTCGGGCGCTTCGCGCCGCAAAGCAGTTGCAGGTGGAATCGGTGCAGGCAGGGCGAGACAAGCTGACCGAGCAGGCGATCGAGGACGAGATTGCCGCCGTACGCAAGGGACGTCGGCGGTGAAGATCGTGCTGGACAGCAACGTGCTGGTCACAGCGCTGCTATCGCCGTACGGCTCACCGGCTCAAGTGCTGCAAATGCTGTTGAGCGAGCAGGCACAGCTTTGCTATGACGCCCGGATTCTGAGCGAGCATCGCGCGGTGCTGGCAAGACCGAAATTCGGCTTCGACCCGGAGCCGATCGCCGCGTTGCTCGACTATCTGGAGAAGATGGGCATTCTGGCCGCCACATCCCCACTGCCGGTCACGCTGCCCGACCCGGATGATGAGATGTTCCTGGAGGCGGCCTTGGCGGCGCATGCGGATCATCTGGTCACGGGTAACCTCCGTCACTTCCCTGCCCACCGGCGCTGTGGCGTCAGCGTCGTCTCACCGGCTGAGTTGATCCGCCTGTCCCGTGCCGACTCACCACCCGGCGTTGAATGAGAAAGCGATGCGTTCACCCGTGCTCGCATCGGTGCCCTGATTGACCTGGGGGTGCTTGTGGTGGTGTGCGGCCGGGTCGGGGCCGCGCAGGGGTGGCTGTAAGCGGGTTGGCGGGCCGGTTCGATGGGCTCGGTCTCGGGTTCGCGTTTACCATCGGCCGGGCGCTTCGTATAAACACATTTATTTAATGCGCTTACAATCGAGCATGGTGGCGAGAGGGCATTTGTCGTTCACTTTTGGAAGACAAGCTGAATTGTCAGTCGAAAATGCTGAAAAGTGATTGACAAGCCAGCTTGCGAGTCAAATCGGACCATCAGTACAACTGCTCTCCCTCGATGATGTTGGTAAGGTCACCGAACGCAATTCGCCCCGGTCACCGACCACGCGGCTCCTCCAGCGTCGCCACCAGACCTTCATCGCGGAACAGCCGCAGAATCCGCTGGGCCGATGGCGAAAGCTCGCCCTGGTTCTCCACGAATTGCGTCGAGCGAAAGACCCGGCGCATGAACAGAAGATCCAAGGCCCGGATCGCGTACAGCGAGTGAGTCAGGCCCACCACCCGCTACCGCACAATCGCGCAACGAGCAGTCTCTCGGGGCGGGCGGCCCGCCCCCGCGTCCACCCCGCTTTCGGCGATGTACGACCCATCGACATAGCCATGGCCCCACTCGTGGCAGTCATCCTCGGTGATGATCTCAAACTCGACTTCGATCACGCCGGTACTACTCCTTTCCAAACTCCGCGTATGCCTGCATTCTGACCGACTTGATGCGCTCGTGCAGGTTGCGCATGGCCTGGTAGCCTTCCCCGGATTTGCCGGGGTATGCTGTCTTATCCTCGATCGCCATCGCTGTAACGTCCTCCAGGCAGTCGAGGTCCCAGCGGTATAGCCGGAGGGGGCGCGTACCCTTGTAATGCTTGATGCGTCGATCCAAGTCGAATGCCTCCACCATGGACCAGGTGAACCGCTGCAGTTCGAGCAGTTCCCGACCGGTGATGAGCACCGGGTAGTGTTTCTCTGACGGCTCTGGTTTCATGCCAATCCGCTTCGGTAGTCTCGGGGACGGACAGTCTGAACTGAACTCCCTGCTTCGCCATCAGGATATCATCGTATCCCCCAGCCACCACGTCAGCAGCACCGGTCACTCAACGGTCGCCGCCAGTCCGGCACATCGTGTGGCCGGTATGGTTCATGCCGCACTTGAGCGCGGTCACTGGAGCAGCCCTCGATTGTCTGCATGAAGGGGGGGCCGCGCCCGAGGAGAGCCCCCTCACCCGCAACGTACCGCCGCGGGGTGACGCCTGCCCCGTGAGTTTCTTAAACGACGGCAAGCAAGCAGGTTAGCCGAGCGGCGGGGCGCGATCGGCCGTGTGTCCACACCTTAGCTGTATCAGCAAGGGATGCGGTACATGTGATGAAATATTGTCCCGCTGGAAACTGCGGTCTACGAAGGCGAGGTTTCATAGCGGCGACCTGCCCTGGCCGCGGCGTTGGGTCGGCCGCGTTTGCCACGGGGGGCACAGGGCATATCATGCCGCCGCAATGAACATCCTCATCATCGGCAGCGGCGGGCGTGAACATGCCCTTGGATGGAAGCTGCGGCAGTCGCCGCGGTGTGACAAGCTCTACTTTGCGCCCGGTAACGCCGGCACGGCGATGATCGGGGAGAACCTCGATCTCGCGATCGAGCCGGTCAACACCAAGAACGCCGACGCCATCGACTACTTCTGCCGCCACAACGGGGTGGGATTGATCGTGATCGGGCCGGAGGACCCGCTCGCCGCGGGACTTGCCGACCGGTTGCAGCATCCGAGCCGGGCCGTGTTCGGTCCGTCGGCGAGTGCGGCGCGGATCGAGTCCGACAAGGCCTGGAGCAAGCAGCTCATGCGGTCGGTCGCGGTGCCCACCGCCGAAGCGCGCATCTTCCGCGACCCCGGCGCTGCGCTCGCCTTCGTGACCCATCATGAAACCCCCGTCGTCGTCAAGGCCGCGGGCCTTGCCAAAGGCAAGGGCGCGATCGTCACCGCCGATGCCGATGAGGCCGCCGCGGCGGTGCGAAGGATCATGATCGACCGCGAGTTCGGTGATGCCGGCGATGCCGTGGTTATTGAAGAGCGACTCTCCGGGCAGGAGGTCTCCGTCCTGGCGCTGGTCGATGGCCGCAGCATCTATGTGCTCGATACCACACAGGACCACAAGCAGGCGTTCGAGGGCGATCAGGGCCCCAACACCGGCGGGATGGGCGCCTACTGCCCCACCCCGTTGATGACTGATGAGCTGATGCAGCAGGTTGAAAGCGAGATTCTCGTGCCCACCGTCGATGCACTGCACCGCGATGGCATTACATACCGCGGCGTGCTGTATGCCGGGCTCATGCTCACCCCCGGTGGCCCTAAGGTCATCGAGTACAACTGCCGTTTCGGCGATCCCGAGGTTCAAGCGTTGATGCCGCGGTTGAAAGGGGACCTGCTCGAGTTGATGCTGGCCACGGCCGAGGGGCGGCTGGATGAAGTCGAGATCGACTGGGACCCGCGCGCCTGCTGCTGCGTGGTGATGGCGAGCGAGGGCTATCCCGGCCCTTACGAGAAAGGCCGGGTGATCGAGGGCCTCGAGCAGGCGGAGCAAGAGGACGGCGTGTTCATCTTCCATGCCGGCACCGCCACGCACCCCTCGGGCAAGGTGGTGACCGATGGCGGCCGGGTGTTCAATGTCAGTGCGCTCGGCAGCGATCTTCGCGAAGCACGGGACCGTGCCAACGCTGCGTGTGAGAAGATCGGTTACGAAGGGGCCTGGTTCCGCCGCGATATCGGGCACAGGGTGTTGTGACCCGCGGAGCGCCCCGGCCCTCCTGCGACGGGATTGCCATCAATGCCACCGCCCTTCCAACCGGGGCGCCTCATCCGCCTTCGGACGTCGGGCTCTGGCGCGGCAGGGGCTTCGATGGGCTCTGAGGCTGGGGCATTTCATCCCCGAGTTGCTCGTACTTGCGCTTCAAGTCCCGGCTCATATCCGCAAGCGTGGTCGTCTCGAGAAACGCGGTGATCTCTTCGCGGATTTTCTTCCAGTAATCGTGCTGCGGGCATGCGGTGGCATCATCGCAGACGGCCATGCCGACGATGCACTGCTTGACGGGCGATTCGCCATCGATGGCGTTGACGATGTCGCAGAGGCGAACCTGATCAGCCGGCCGGGCGAGGGCGAATCCACCGCCCCGGCCCTTTGCGCTGATCAGAAGGTCTTTCTTGACAAGGTCCTGAAATATCTTCGCGACAAAGTGCCTCGGCAGCCCGCTCGCCTCGCAAAGTTCATCGATGAGGATGTAGCCCTCGGGGCGAACGGCGGCGAGGTAGGTGAGTCCTCGGATGGCGTATGAGCATGCCTGCGAGTAGATCATGTGTCGGGTTCCGGGGGCAAGGTTCCGGGGGCCGCGTTGCGAGGCCAGGCTGAAGACTTCCCGGGGCGGGAGCCCGGATTTGCGGACCTTTGAGGGCGCATCTCCGGGGGCGGGGGCGAGGCCGGGGAGGTTCGACGTATTTCCCGCAGTGAACTCGGGTTGGGGCGTCGGTCGCCGCGGTCAGCGGCGGCGGGGCCAAGCCCCACCTTGCGGGGCGGTTGCCACGGGGGATCGCCACGTAAAAGATCAAAAAAACCGAACAGCGATGGCGGGGCATGGTAAGGACTGTTACAATAGATGTCAATATCCCGTTATCTTCATAGAGGCCGCCGGGCCGGCCACCACCGACCCCGCAGGCCGCGGCCTCGGAAATTGCCGGCCCGGGAGACACCCGGCCACCGACACACTGCACGGCTCCCGGCGTCGCCACCTGGCCTCACCGGAAGCCCGGAGCACGATCGTGATCTCACAGACCGCCGAATATGCCCTTCGCGCCGCCGTCGTCCTCGCTGAGTACCACGGCCAGTGCCTGACCACACATCGCATCGCCGAAGTGGCCGGCATTCCCAGTGACTACCTTTCCAAGGTGCTTCAACTGATGAACCGTGCCGGCCTCGTCCAGGCCCAGCGCGGCCTGCATGGGGGGTTCCGCCTGCTGCGCGACCCGCAGGAACTGACGCTGCTCGATATCGTCGGCGCCGTCGAGCAACTGCCCCGTTATACCCGCTGCCCGCTCGGCCGGCCCGAACACGAATCCACACTCTGCCGCCTGCATCAGCGCCTCGACCGGGCCATGGCCGAGGTCGAACAGACCCTCGCCCGGACCCGCGTCACCGAGGTCATCCCCGCTTTCAGCGATGCCGAGACCCCACCAGCCACCGGGCCCACCCCCGGAACTCCCGGAACCCCCGGAGGCCCCGCATGCCGTGGAACCTCCGAAAACGCTGGCAACCCGGGCGCGACTGAACGCACGACCTCCCGATAATGCGTGGCAAGGCGCGTGACACATGTCGCGGAACGCCAATTACCCCCTCGCCAGGATGACAAGCAAGAGTGACGGCCCGGTCGGATAGCCGCTATGCGTGTCATGAACACTGCATGGGATGATGCCATGCCACCGGCGCTGCGATCGCAACCGGTATGAAACAGCCTCACACCCGGCTGTCTGCACGGGGCCGGTTCGGGACCGGGCGCCAAACCGGGGGTAAGCCTGCAAGAGCAGCAACTTGGGCCAGCGCAGGGCTGCGATGCGGTGCGGCGTTGAATCGCGGGTGACCGCTTGTCACATGACTCGATCAAGAACTACGCGCAAAGCGATCACCATTTCCGTGTACTTCGAGATTGTCGAAGTTTCACACGCGAACCAACCGCAACGCAAGCCCCCTTCGCGGCTGCGCCGTCATACACCCAGGCGATTACGGCGGCGGACTTCATCGCGATCGAAGGTCCGCGCTGGGGTGTAGCCTTTCAGCGGCAGGATGTGCTCGTGCACCGCATCGATCATGTCCGAGGGGAAGGGAAAGAAAGTATCTTCCACTTCATCGGCAGGAGTAATCCAGTTGCGCGCGCCGACCACCACCGGTGGGCCATCAAGTTCATCGAACGCCAGGTTGGTGATCGTCGCGGCCATCGTCTGCAACGCACTGCCGCGCTCGCAGGCATCCGAGGTCAAGAGAATCTTGCGGGTCTTCGACACCGATTCGACCACCTTGTCGTAGTTGAACGGCACGATCGAACGGGCATCGATGACCTCGCAGGAAATACCCCACTGCGACTCGAGTGTCTCCACCGCCTCGAGCACGCGGTAGAGCGTGGCGCCGATGCTGAGGATGGTCAGGTCCGAGCCCTCCTTCTTCACATCCGGCTCGCCGATTGGAATCTCGTAAGCCTCCTGCGGTACACCACCGGCGTGGAACATCTCGGGCATGTCGTAGATGCGCTGGCTTTCGAAGAAGACCACCGGATCAGTCCCGTGCAGGGCTGAATACATCAGGCCCTTGGCATCGTACGGCGTGGCGGGAAAGACCACCTTCAATCCCGGAATGTGGGCCGTCATGCTCGTCCAGTCCTGGCTGTGCTGGGCGCCGTACTTCGAGCCCACGCTCACCCGCAGCACCACGGGCATCTTCAGCAGCCCGCCCGACATCGACTGCCACTTGGCAAGCTGGTTGAATATCTCATCGCCCGCCCGGCCCATGAAGTCGCAGTACATCAACTCGACCAGGGCACGGCCACCTTCAAGCGCGTAGCCCACCGCCGTGCCCACGATCGCGCCTTCACTGATCGGTGAGTTGAACAGCCGGTGATACGGCAGCGCCTCGGTCAGGCCGCGATAGACGGCGAAGGCTCCGCCCCAGTCACGGTTCTCCTCGCCATAGGCCACGAGGCTCGGGTCGGTATAAAAGCGGTCGATGATCGCCTCGAACAGGGCATCGCGGATGCCGATGCAGCGGCTCTTGGGCCGGGGCTTGCCCTGCTCATCGAGCCCGAAGCGGCTGCGGTTGGCAAGCTGCTTCACACGCGGGTTGTCTTCCAGCGGCATGAGTGTCTCGGGCTCACCCTCGCCGAGCTTCTCGATGCGCTCATCCGAGAACATCACCCGCTCGAGCTCGTTGCCTGCCGGCACGAGGTCGGCCCGCGGCGAGACATCGAGGTCGATCGCCTTCTTGTAGGCGCGCAGGATCGCATCATCGATCTTCTTCTGAATCCCATCGAGGTCATCGGTGCTGCACACGCCGGCATCGATCAGGCTGTGCCCGAACGTGGTCAGCGGATCATGCTGCTGCCATGCCTCGACCTCGGTCTTGTCCCGGTAGCTGCTGGCATCCGAGGGCGAGTGGCCGCTGAAGCGGTAGGTGACCGTGTCGAGCAGCACGGGCCCATCGCCATTTTCAAGCAGCTTCTTCTTGCGCTCGATGGCTTCGATCATGGCCAGCGGGCTGTAGCCGTCGATGCGCTCGGCGTGCATCTGGTCCGGGGTAAGCCCGGCGCCCATGCGGGCAAGAATCTCAAAGCCCATCGTCTCGCCCACGGGCTGTCCGCCCATGCCGTAAAAGTTGTTGATGAAGTTGACAATCAGCGGCAGGCCGCCGCGATGGGCCTCATCCCAAAGCTTCTTGAACTGGTCCATCGTGGCGAAGCACAGCCCTTCCCACACCGGCCCGCAGCCGGCGGAGGCATCGCCGATGTTGGCGATGACGATGCCCGGCTTGCGGTTGACCTTCTTGTACAGCGCTGCGCCCACCGAGATGTCGCCGCTGCCGCCGACGATGGCGTTGTTGGGATACACGCCGAATGGCGGGAAGAAGGCGTGCATCGAGCCGCCGAAGCCCTTGTTGAATCCCGGCTCGCGGCCGAAGACCTCGGCGAGGGTGCCGTAGACGAGGAAGTCGACGGCAAGGTCCTTCACCGAGCCGCTCGCATCCTTCTCGACGATGCGCAGGCACTGGCCGTCGAAATACCCCTTCATGATGCCCATCAGCGCCTCATCATCGAGCTGATGTATGGCGCTGAGGCCCTTGGCGAGGATCTCACCGTGCGAGCGGTGTGAGCCGAAGATGTGGTCCTCGATCGTCAGCGGGTACGCCTCACCCACCGCCGTGGCCTCCTGCCCGATGGACAGGTGTGCCGGGCCGCGATGGTTGTATTCGATGCCCTGGTAGTTGCCCTGTTTCTTGACCGAATCGAGCATGCTTTCGAAGCCGCGGATGACCATCATGTCGCGCTGAATGCGCACAAGCTGCTCGTGGGTGAACCGGCCGGCGGCGATCTCATCGCTGACCGTGCGGTCGTACTGGTTGAGCGGGATGGGCTCGAACTCGAGCTGGCCCTTGGCCCGCGTCTGCTGAGGGTCGATCATGATGCTCTTGGGCATGGTGGAAACTCTCCGGCCCCGCCTCAGCGGGGTGCTTCGGGGTGGATGCGTTGCCGGCAACGCCGCGCCCGCACAAGGCTGGGCTCACGTGCCGGTGGGCGTAGCGGCGGACCTTACGGCCATGGGCTGATCCGCCGGGGCAAGCCCGTGATCTTCAGGGTATACCAGTTCGATGCCGTGCTCGGCGGCAAAGGTGACCCACGCCTCGGGCGGGCGCCGGTCGGTCATCAGGCACCGGATGCGGTCCCATTCGACGATGCGGAACAATGCAGCGCTTTCAAACTTCGAATGGTCAGCAAGCAACACCGCCTCGCGGGCGTTGTTCACCACCTGCCGGTACAGGTGAGCGCTCTCGATGTCACTGGCCGAGGGGCCGAAGTCCATGCTCATGCCATCGGCACCGATGAACGCGAGATAGCCGCGAAGCTGGTCGAGCGTGCTGGTGGTGATCGGGCCGACCGTGTCCATCCGGTCCGGCCGGTACTGCCCGCCGAGCATGATGACGTTCACGCCGGGGCTGTCGAACTCCAGCGCCAGCCGCGCGCTGTTGACCAGCACGGACAGGCCGCGGCGATCCTGGATCAACGAGGCGAGCTCGAAGCAGGTGGTGCCGGCATCGAGGAACACCTGCTCGCCATCGCCGATGCGCTCGGCGGCGAGCGCGGCGATGAGGCGCTTGGGCTCGAGGTTGCGCTGCTGACGTGCCTGGAACGAGTAGTCGCTGTTGCGCTGGAGGGTGGCCCCGCCATGGACGAGATTGAGCTGCTGGCGGTCGGCGAGCGACTTCAGGTCCCGCCGCACCGTCGCCTCGCTGACCTCGAGCGTGCTTGAAAGTTCACGGACCGTCACGTGTCGCCGCTGAAGCAACTCGTGCATGATCCGGTCCTGACGCTGCTTGGTGGCCTGGCTGATGCTCATGGTCTGTGTCGAGCCCGCGCGAGGGCGGGCACAGGGGCGGCTGCTGGCGGGCCTGCCCCGCCGCGGGTAGCATCAGTCTATCACGCAACCGCGCTGGATTGCAAATGTCGCGCCGAAATCGTGATTGCTTTACGCAAAGATCATCATCAAAGGTGACAACTCGCAATCAATCAGTAGAATGGCGGCACTATGGACACCCTGCGCTATCCCGAGAACCTCGAGCCGGGCACGGTCCGGCGCTGGCTTGTTGAAGCTGGCGGCCGGGCTGAATCCGGGCAAACCCTTGTCGAGATTGAACTTAAGGACTCGCTCGTCCATCTCGCGGCCCCCGCCGCGTGTACGCTCGGCAGGGTGATCGCCCCCGCCGCGGCCACCGTGGCACCCGGGGCGGCTCTCGCTGAAGTGGGTGATGGGACGGCGGCCGGTGGAGCGGCTGCAACTGCCCCCGCCGCCGCGATGGCGAATCCGGCACCTGCATCTCCCAACCCCTCATCCGGTCCGCCCGAGGGCTTCGCCCCCATCCTCATGCCGCAGGCGGGCAACACGATGGAGGAAGGCACCATCCTCTCCTGGAAGGTGAGCGAGGGCGACCGCATCGAGGCCGGGCAGACCATTTGCGAGATCGAGACCGACAAGGCCACGATGGAGTTCGAAGCGCCTGAAGCTGGCCGGCTCGCGAAGATCGTGGCACCAGAGGGCAGCACAATCCCCGTGAAGCAGCCGATCGCCTACCTCGGTGAAGGTGAGATGCCGGAAGGGACCACTGCAAGCGCTGCCGAGACCGGCCAAAGCGCCCCCGCGCCCGGCCCGGTTCCGTCGGCGGCCGCAGAACCGGCGGGCACGGAGGGGGCATCCGTCGAAGGGGTCAGCCCGATCCTCATGCCGCAGGCGGGCAACACGATGGAGGAAGGCACCATCCTCTCCTGGAAGGTGAGCGAAGGTGACCGCATCGAGGCCGGGCAGATCATCTGTGAGATCGAAACCGATAAGGCCACCATGGAGTTTGAAGCGCCTGAAGGTGGCCGGCTCGCGAAGGTTGTGGCACCCGAGGGCAGCACAATCCCTGTGAAACAGCCGATCGCGCTGCTCGCCGAGGATGATGCCGCCGCCGATGCATGGCTGCGCCATGCTGAATCCTCCCAAGCGCCATCCGGGCAACGTGGAGACAGTGGTGCCACCGCCGCGACCGCAGCATCGGCCTCTGCCCCCGCCACCACGGTGCCTTCCGCTGCCCCGACGGCCCCGGCCACCACGACCGCCACCGGTCGGGTGAAGGCATCACCAGCGGCACGGCGTCTTGCCAAACAGCGCGGCGTGGCGCTTGAACGCCTCGGTGCCGGCAGTGGCCCGGGCGGGCGCATTCTCTCGAGCGATCTCGAACACGCACCCGCAGCGACGGCGGCGCCCTCCCCGGCGGCCCCGGCCGGCCCGGGTGAAGTGGTGCGGCGCCGGATGACGAAGATGCGTCGGGCCATCGCGCACAACCTGACCGTCTCGAAGCAGACCGTTCCCCACTTCTACGTCCGCCAGAGCATCGATGCCGAACCGCTGCTGGGCTATTACCGGCAGATGAAGCAGCAGGCCGGCTGCACGATCAACGACATCCTCATCATGGCCATCAGCCGCGTGATGCAGCAGTTCCCGGCTTTCCGCAGCCGGCTCGAGGGTGAAGAGATTCTCGAGTATTCGCAGGCCAACATCGGCATCGCCGTCGGCGTGGAAGATGGGCTTGTGGTGCCCGTGCTGCCCGGGGTCGACCGGATGGACCTGCCGACCCTCGCGGCCGCCGCCCGCTCGCTTGTCGACAACGCCCGCAAGGGCCGGGTGGACAACATGGGCACCGGCACCTTCACCATCAGCAACATGGGCATGTTCGGCATCGAGGACTTCAGCGCCATCATCAACCCGCCGGAGGCTGGCATCCTCGCCGTTTCGGCTGCGCGTGAACAGGTCATCGTACGCGATGGCGCCATGCGGCCGGGCCGGGTGATGAACCTGACGCTCAGCGCCGATCACCGCATCGTCGATGGCATGCTCGCCGCGCAGTTCATGGGCGAACTCAAGACGCTGTTGGAAGCGCCGCAGCAGATCGCCTGAGCGGCGCCCACGGTGTTTCATCGCCAGCCCGGATCAAGCAAGGATACAACCCATGACACGACAGCACGACATGATCATCATCGGCTCCGGCCCCGGCGGCTACATCGCCGCGCTGCGCGCTGCCCAGCTCGGGGCGAAGGTGGCCGTGGTCGAGAAGGACCACCTCGGTGGCACCTGCCTCAACCGCGGCTGCATCCCATCCAAGGCACTTCTCACCGCGGCGGAGCTGATGCACTCGTTCAAGCATGCAGGCAAGAACTGGGGCATCACGTGTACCGGCGAGATCGCCTTGGACTGGTCACGCATTCAGAAGCACAAGGACCGGGTGCTCCGCCAGAACCGCGCGGGCATCAAGAACCTGTTCAAGGGCCGTCGGGTCGAAGTGATCGAAGGCGCCGCCGCGTTCGAAGGCCCGGGCCGGCTCGTCGTCACCCCGGGCAAGGGCGACCCCGTCCGACTCGAAAGCGATCGCATCATCCTCGCCACCGGCACCGAGCCGGCACGCATCCCCGGCTGGCCGGAAGACCCGAAGCTGGTATGCACCTCCGATGAGGCGGTGCACTGGTCGGATGTGCCGCGGCGGCTGATGATCGTCGGTGGGGGCGTGATCGGCTGTGAGTTCGCGTGCATGATGGCTCCTTTCGGTGTCGAGGTGACCATCGTCGAGATGATGCCGGCGCTGCTGCCCGGCCTGGACCACGAACTGGGCAGCGGCCTCGCGAAGATCTTCAAGGACCGCGGCATCACGTGCCATACCAATGTCAAGGTCGAAAACCTCCAGACAGGCAAGGCGGGGCTGACGGCGACGCTGAGTAGCGGCACCAGCCTCGAGGTCGACCGCGTGCTCGTGGCCACCGGCCGCCGGGCCAATGCACACAGCCTCCAGCTCGACGCCGCGGGCATCGGCACCAACGACCGCGGCTTCATCGCCGTGGATGAGACGATGCAGACCAACGTGCCGGGCCACTACTGCATCGGCGATGCCAACGGCCGCTGCCTGCTCGCCCACGCCGCTTCGGCCCACGGGGTAGCCGCGGCGGAGAACGCACTCGGCGAATCCCGGCCGTTCGACAAGCCGATCCCCTCCGCGGTGTACACCTTCCCCGAAATCGGCGCGGTCGGCCTGACCGAGCAGGAAGCCGACGAGCGCGGGATCCCGGTCAGCATCGGCCGCTTCCCGCTGTCGCACCTCGGCAAGGCGATGGCGAGTCAGCACACCGAAGGCTTTGTCAAGGTGCTGCGCCACCGCGAGACCGATGCACTGCTCGGCGTGCACATGCTCGGCCACAACGCCACCGAGGTCATCGCCGCGGCCGGCACCATGCTGCATCACAAGGCCACCACGCACGACCTTGCCGAAGTGGTCTTCGCCCACCCCACCATCAGCGAAGCGGTGAAGGAGTCGGCCGAGGATGCACTCGGGCTCGGACTCCACCTTCCGCCGCGGAAGGTCATCACCGCCGAAGCGGTGATGGGCTGATGCCGGCACACGCCGCGGCCTGTATTGCTTATCAGCACGAATGCCGCGGCCATGCAATCGGCATTGCAGGCAGCAGGCAGAGGCAGCGAGGGCCTTCACTGGTGGTGGTTTTCGCGGGGATGGGCAATCACAAGGAGCGATGCGAACCATGAGTGGCACACAGACAGATGCCCTGGCACTGCTTGAACGGCTCGGCAAGCCCGAGGCGCTATCCCCCTCCGGCCCGGCGGCGGAGGCCGACTGGCGGATCAACGCCCACATCCACCTGCCGCCCAACTTCTCGGCATTCAACACGGTGCAGCAGGCGGTGGGCCTCGCCGCGGCCGAAGGCCTGGTGGCGCTGGGCACGAGCAACTACTACGACTACCGCGTCTATCACAGCTTTGCATCGCTTGCCCGGCAGCGGGGCATCTTTCCGCTGTTCGGCATCGAGATCATCGCGATGATCGATGAACTCCGTCGTCAGGAGGTCAAGCTCAACGACCCGGGCAATCCCGGCAAGGTCTACATCTGCGGCAAGGGCATCACCCGTTTCGATCCGCTCAGTGAACGTGCGGCATCGCTGCTGGAAACCATCCGCCGCAATGATTCAAAGCGCATGGTGGCGATGACCGAAGCGATGCGACGGGTACTCGCCGAGCGCGGCTTCCAGGCCCCGCTCGATGAAGCGGCCGTGGTTGACCGCATCGTGCAGCGCCATGGGTGTGAGCGCGACAGCGTCTACCTCCAGGAACGCCACCTCGCACAGGCCTTTCAGGAGGTGATCTTTGAAAAAACCAGCCCCGAGAACCGCCTCGAGATGGTGAGCCACCTGCTCGGCGCAACGACGAAGGCAAAGGACGCCGCGGACGCCGTCACCGTGCAGAACGAGCTGCGAAGCCACCTGATGAAGGCGGGCCGGCCGGCGTTCGTCGAAGAGACGTTCGTCAGCTTCGAGCATGCCCGGGATCTCGTGCTCGCCCTCGGTGGCATCCCGAGCTATCCCGTCCTCGCCGATGGCGCTTCGCCGATCGGGGCGTTCGAAACGCCGGTGAATGACTTTGTCACCCGGTTGAAGCAGATGAACTTCCATGCCACCGAGTTCATCCCGACCCGCAACACGCCCGCTGTCCTCGCCGAATATGTCCCCGCACTGCGTGAAGCTGGACTGATCGTCACCGCCGGCACCGAGCACAACACGCTCGATCTGATCCCGCTTCGACCGGCCTGCGCTGGGGGTGAGGCGGTACCGGGAGAAGTCGAGGCCATCTTCCGTGAAGGGGCCTGTGTCGTCGCTGCGCACCAGTACCTTCACGCCCACGGCCGGCCGGGCTACGTCGATGAGCAGGGCGCGCTGACCGGCGACGTCGAAGCGCGCATCGCCGAGCTTGCCCGCATCGGCGAGGCGGTGATCCACACCTGGCGTGAGCAGGGCGATGGGAACTGAACGAAGGAGCAATCGTCCATGACATCATCGACCGCGAAAACCGCACCTCAGCAGCTTCATGGCCTGCTGCCGGCGCTGATCGAGTTGAGCCGCGAATACGGCGCCGATCCGGACCTCGTGCTCGGTGGCGGCGGCAACACCTCGGTCAAGGCTGGCGGCCACATGCTCGTCAAGGCCTCCGGCAGCGAGCTTGCACGCGTCGATGCCGATGACTTCGTCGCGGTGGACCAGCAAGCCCTCACGGCCCTGCTCGATGCCGAGTTGCCCGATGATTTGTCCGAACTGGCCTCACACATCGAATCAGCCCGGCTCCAGCCCGGCTCGAGTCCACGGCCGAGTGTCGAGTGCATCCTCCACGCACTGCTGCCACAGACGTTCATCGTCCACACGCACCCGACGGTGGCCAACATCCTCGGATGCAGCAGCCGGGCTGAAGCGCTCGCCGCCGAGTGGTTCGGAGACGATCTCGTGGTCGCCGATTATGTCGACTTCGGACTGTCCCTTGCGCGGCACATGCGCGAGCACGCATCGCGATATGAAGCCCGCCATGGCCAGCCACCCTCGCTCATGCTTGTTCGCAACCATGGCCTTTTCGTGGCCGCCGAAAGTGCAGATGAGGTGCGCAAGCTCATGAACCGCGTGACGGCGACCATCGCGGCGAAGTTGCCCGCCCCCGGCGATGAACCGTTCGGCAGTGTCACGCGCGTGGGTCAGGAGGTTGCAAAGCGGCTGATCCTGGGCATCGCCCCGGCGCTTCGGGGGTTGCTTGCAGAGTCTGAAACCAGCCTCGCCGGCGTCTGCTTCGATGACAGTGACCGGATCATGCAGCTTGCCGGTGGCACCGAGGGGCGAAAGGTGACCGAGGCCGGTGCCATCACGCCCGACCAGGTCGCTTACGCCGGTGCTGCGCCGATGTGGTTCGACCCGCCCGAGACCAACGGTGGTCATCGTGCCCTCGTCGAGGCGCTCGCCGGGGCAATCAACCGGCATACCGATCATCATGGCGCCCCACCACGGGTGGTGCTCGTGCCCGGGCTCGGCATGTTCGCCACCGGCCGCTCGCCGCGGGGCGCGCAGACCGCCGCGGCGGTCTATCGCCAGACCATCGAGATCATCGCCGGATCGCAGGCACTTGGCGGTGTGAACTTCCTGACCGATGCCCAACGCCGTTTCGTCGAGCAGGCCAGCGGACAGGGCTACGGCGAACCCGCCGGCCGTCATGCCTCCGTCGGCCGTGTGCGGAACAAAGTGGCGATGGTCACCGGCGCTGCGCAGGGCTTCGGGCTCGAGATCGCCCAGCAGCTCGCCGCCGAGGGCGCGTTCGTGCTCATGGCCGACATCAACGAGCAGGGCGCTGCGGAACAGGCCGCGGCCATCGTCGAAGCCCACGGCCCGGGCCGCGCTGTCGGCCTGCCGGTCAACGTCACCGATGAACAATCAGTGGCCGACTGCCTCGAGCAGGCGGTGCGGCACTGCGGCGGGCTGGATGTGCTGATCTCAAACGCCGGCGTGCTCAAGGCCGAGAGCGTCAAGACCCAGCCACTGAAGGATTTCCAGTTCGTCACCGCCGTCAACTACACCGGCTACTTTGTCTGCGTCAAGCACGCCGCGCCCATCATGGCGATGCAGCATGCGGCGTGTCCCGATGCCCGCGCTGACATTATCCAGATCAACAGCAAGTCAGGACTGACCGGCTCGAACCGCAACGCCGCGTATGCCGGCAGTAAGTTCGGTGGCATCGGCCTGACCGAGTCGTTCGCGCTCGAGCTGATCGAGGATGGCATCAAGGTCAACAGCATCTGCCCGGGCAACTTCTTCGATGGCCCGCTCTGGTCCGACCCGGACAACGGCCTGTTCGTGCAGTACCTGCGGGCGGGCAAGGTGCCGGGGGCCGAGACCATCGAGGATGTGAAGCGAGCCTACGAGGCCCGCGTGCCCATGGGCCGCGGCTGCACCACGCCCGATGTGATGACCGCCGTCTATTATCTGATCGAGCAGCGCTACGAGACCGGCCAGGCCGTGCCCGTCACCGGCGGGCAGGTGATGCTGCGTTGACAGCCGGTGCCTGTCCGCCACACGGCGCTTCCGAGCGCCGGTCCCTCAACCTGACTACCCCCAGCCTCCAAGGACTGACCCCATGACCACCGAGACGATCCCCACCACGCAGCACGCCGTGCAGCTCACTGGCGCCGAGCGGCTCGAACTCAATTCCGAGAAGCCGGTCCCGAAACCCGGCCCGCACCAGATTCTCGCACGTGTCGAAGCCGTTGGCCTGTGCTTTTCAGACCTCAAGCTGCTCAAGCAGTTCGACCAGCATGCGCGAAAGGGTGCGATCGTCGGTGGTGTGGATGACAGTGTGCTCACCGAGCACCCGAGCTACGTCCCCGGTGACAAGCCCACCGTGCCCGGCCACGAGGTGGCCTGCCGCATCGTCGCGGTCGGTGACAAGGTACAGCATCACAAGGTCGGCGAACGTTGCCTCGTACAGACCGATTACCGCGATCTGCCCACCGCCGGGTCGAACGCCGCCTTCGGCTACAACTTCGAGGGCGGGCTGCAGGAGTACGTACTGCTCGATGAGCGACTCATCATCGACCGCCGCGGCGAGCGCTTCCTCATCCCCGTGGGTGAGCAGAGCAGCGCCTCGGCCGTCGCCCTCGTCGAGCCGTGGGCGTGTGTCGAGGATTCCTACGTCGTGCAGCATCGCCGCGGCCTGACGCCCGGCGGCCGGCTGCTGGTGGTCGCCGACAGTGACCACGAGGTGAAAGGGCTCGACCACTGCATCTCAGCGCAGGCGATGCCGGGCGCGGTGACCGCCATGGTGGCCACACCGGCTCAGCGCGAACCGGTGGCGACCCTCGGTCCGGCCCTCACAGATGCCGAGTCCATCACGGCGCTGCCCGATGAGGGTTTCGATGACATCATCTACTTCGGCAGTGATGCGGCGACGATCGAGCAGCTCAACGACAAACTCGCCACGCGCGGCATGATCAACATCGTCCTTGGCAGCGGCCGCATCGGCCGGCCGGTCAACATCGGCATCGGCCGCATACACTACGGCCTGACACGCTGGGTGGGTACGAAGGGGGAAGATGCCGCCGAGTCCTATCGCCACATTCCCGAGAGCGGTGAAATCCGCAAAGGCGACCGCATCCTGGTCGTCGGCGCCGGTGGGCCGATGGGCCAGATGCACGTGATCCGCAATATCTGCTCGGGCCTCAGCGGCATCGAGGTCGTGGGCACCGACTTCGACGATGCCCGGCTCGAGTCGCTGCGCATCAAGGCCGAGCCACTCGCCCGTGCCAACAACGTCAAACTGCAACTGCTCAACACTGCAAAGCAAGCGCCCGAGGGTGAATTCAACTACATCGCGCTGATGGCGCCGGTGCCCGACCTCGTGGCCCAGGCGATCGGGCAGAGCGCGACCGATGCGATCATCAACATCTTCGCCGGCATTCCCGCACCGGTGAAGCACGAGATCGACCTCGAAAGGTGCATCGCGAATCGCTGCTTCATGTTCGGCACCAGCGGTTCGGTGATCGATGACATGAAGATCGTGCTTCGCAAGCTCGAAGCCGGCCAGCTCGACACCAACACGTCGATCGACGCCATCAGCGGCATGGCCGGCGCTGCCGATGGGATCAAGGCGGTTGAAGAGCGCACGCTCGCGGGCAAGATCGTGGTCTACCCCATGCTGCACGACCTCGGCCTCACCCCCCTGAGCGACCTGCCCCACCGCTTCCCCACCGTCGCAGCCAAACTCCACAACGGCCAGTGGACCCGCGAAGCCGAACAGGAACTCCTGAAAGCCGCCACCGAGGAAGCCACTGGGTAATGGCTGACCGCCACATGCTCGACCAACGCTCCCCCTGAGCCACAGCGCCACCTGCCTGCCGCACTCCGTCACCCCTCAACGCTTTTTTCGTGCTTTTCGTGTTTTTCGTAGTTTCCCGATCCTGGGTCATGTAACTACGAAAAGCACGAAAATCACGAAAAAGAGTTGCACCGTACATTCGGCATGACTTCGTGGACTGCCAAGCACTTATGCGCATTGCGGGGTGCGCTCACTTTGCGCAGTGCGTATAGAGCGATCATCTTCGCGTCGCTCCGGAACCGTATGAACCATACGTGATGTCTCCCCCAGCCGAGTCCTTGGGCCGATGCGCGTTCAACATCACGGCTACAGTCGGCCAATGAATCGTTTTCGTGCCTTTCACGTCTTTCGTAGATTCCTGATCATTAACCATAGAACTACGAAAAGCACGGAAGACGCGAAAAGGTGTTTTACCGTGTATTCCGCATGTTCTCGTGAGTTTCCGAGCACCTTGGGTGTCACGGCATTGCTCAGGTGTCAACGTGCGTTCGAAGCGATCACATCCACGTAACTCCGTAGCGGGATCAGCCATATGTGATACTTTCCTCCAGCGGAGTCGTTGGGGACGATACGCTGGATAAAGCAACCCTGTTTCTGTAAAATCTCGCTTTCCCGCATGGGTCGTGTCGAGGGTTTGGGTTGGGGGTTGGGTCTGAATCACGGCGTTGCTCAAGGCTCCTGGTTAGGGGTGTTGGTT
>PUNN01000524.1 GCA_003552605.1 Phycisphaeraceae bacterium | reverse complement strand
CTGAAGCGGCGCATCCGCCGAACAGCGCCACTGCCCCCCTGCCACGCATCTTCAGCGTCACCCCCGCCAAAGGGTAAACGCATGCAGCGGTGAACCACGGTGGCATGGCCAGCGGCTGTCTACAGCCGATGGCCATGCGGGCCCGTGACCGGGGGTTGCCGCCATGGCCATCAGCCGAAGACGGCTGCTGACCATGCCACCGTGGCCTACATGCGTTTGCCCTGATCACCGCGGGCCGTGGCATGACGGTAGAATGGCCCGCATGTCCGATCCTTCGAAGCGCATCGAGCAACTGCGGCGGGAGATCGCCCACCACGACCGGCTCTACTACGTCGAGGCGCGGCCTGAGATCTCAGATCGTGAATACGACCGGCTGCTTGATGAGCTTCGTAGGCTTGAACAGCAGCATCCCGAACTGGTCACCCCCGATTCGCCCACGCAGCGCGTGGGCGGGGAGCCGATCGCGGGCTTCGAGACCCGGCCGCACACGGTGCGGATGTACTCGATTGACAACACCTACAGCCGGGGCGAACTGCTCGCCTGGTATCAGCGGGTGATGAAGGCCGCCGGGCTGACCGCGGTGGAGGAGGCGCCGCAAGACCTCTTCGAGGCCGCCGCGACCGAGACCCGGGCCGAGCAGCACCTCGACTTCTTCGTCGAGCCCAAGGTCGATGGGGTCGCCGTCAGCCTCCGCTACGAACGCGGCCGCCTCACCATCGGATTGTCGCGCGGCGATGGCACGCAGGGCGATGACATCACCGCCAACCTCCGCACCATCCGCGCTATTCCATTGCGGCTCGAGCCACGGGATGACAAGACCGACATTCCCGACATCCTCGAGGTCCGCGGCGAGGTGTACATGACCCGGGATGAACTCGACCGGGTCAACGAGGAAAGGCGCCGCGAGCACGAAGCGGCGCAACGACAGCGCCTGGAAAAGGCTCAGCAACGCGCTCGGAATAAGGGCGAAGCGGTTCCCCAGGAACTTTCCGATCAGAAGCCCTTTGAACCGTTTGCCAACCCGCGCAACGCTACCGCCGGCACGCTTAAGCAGAAAGACCCTCGCATCGTCGCCCGGCGCCGGCTGCTGTTCATGGCCCACGGCCGAGGCCACGTCGAGCCGGCCACGTTTGATACGCAGTCACAGTTCACCGACCTGATCCGCCGGCTCGGCATCCCCACCAGCCCGCTGGCGCAGCGCTGCCGCGGCATCGAGCAGGTCTGGCAGCATATCGAGCGCATCGAGGCCGAGCGTCCGAAGCTGCCATACGAGATCGACGGCGCTGTGGTCAAGGTCGATCATCTCGCCTTGCAGGAAACCCTGGGCTACACCGCCCGCGCCCCGCGCTGGTGCATCGCCTACAAGTACGCAGCGGAACAGGCCGAGACCACACTGAAAAACATCCAATGGCAAGTGGGAAAAGGCGGCACCGTCACGCCGGTGGCCGAACTCGAGGCGGTGCAGGTCGCCGGCACCACAGTCCGGCGTGCCAGCTTGCACAACATCGACCTGATCCGCGAAAAGGACATCCGCACCGGTGACCGCGTGGTGATCCAGAAGGCCGGCGAAATCATTCCGCAGGTGCTCGGGGTGGTCGAAGACCCCAGCCACGCCAAGCGCAAGAAGGTGGAGCCGCCGTCGGCCTGTCCCAGTTGCCAGGGCCCCATCGTGCGTGAGGAGGGCGAAGCCGCCCTGCGCTGCACCAACCCCGACTGCCCCGCGCAGGTGCGTGAGCGAATCATATGGTTCGCCGGGCGAAACCAGATGGACATCGAGGGGCTCGGGGAGAAGACGGTCTACCTGCTGGCCGACAAGGGCCTGCTCAAGGGGCTGACCGACATCTACCGGCTCCCGCAGCAGCGGGATGCCCTTATCGACGTTCTTTATGAAAACCCCGAAGAGAAACGGCACAAGAGCGATACGAAGCTCGTGGACAATCTTATCGCGGGCATCGAGACGTCGAAACAGCGCGGCCTGGCGCGCGTGCTCGGCGGTCTCGGTATTCGCCATGTCGGCACCCGCATCGCCCAGCAGCTTGCCGAGGCCTTCGGCGATATTGACACACTCATGGGAGCGAGCGCGGCGGAAATCGACGTTGTGCTTTCAACCAACCCTGAACAGAAACGCAAGGAACAGCAGAAGGAAAGTTATCAACCCGGTGTCATTGCCCGCTCGGTTCGCGACTTCTTTGAAAGTTCCACTAACCGCAAACTGATCGCGGCGTTGAAGGATGCCGGTATCGACTTGACCGCCTCCTCCCGTACCATACAAGCCGCGACCGGAGAGCCATCCCTGGTCACGGGCAAGACGGTGGTCATCACCGGTTCCTTTGACGGCTCTTCCCGTTCCGAATTGAGCGACAAACTCGAAGCCCTGGGCGCCAAGGTGACCTCGAGTGTCTCGAAGAAGACGGACCTGCTCATTGCGGGCGAGAACCCGGGCAGCAAGCTGGACAGGGCGCGGGAACTTGGCATCGAAGTCTGGGACGAGCAGCAACTGCGCACCGTGATCGGTGCCGGGACATAGGCCGTTTACAATTTATGAACCGGAGGTCATCATGCCTGGCATCCTCGAGTCAACCATCGACAGGACCCCCATCGCTGTCGTGGACTTCGAAACAACCGGGCTGTCAGCCGCGGCCGACCGGGTTGTCGAAGTTGCCATCGTGCGCATCGATCCCGACAAGCCGCCGCGCACGCTCGTGGACACGCTGGTCAACCCACAACAGCCGGTCCGCGCAACCCACGTGCATGGCATCACGGATGACATGGTCGTTGATGCACCCAACTTCGCCGACATCTGCGGGCAGGTCCTTGAAGCGATATCCGGCTGCGTCGTGACCGCCTACAACGTCTACTTCGACCTGCGGTTCCTCGAAGCCGAACTGCAACGCCAGGGCCACGAACTGCAACTGCCGCACTTCTGCCTTATGCGGATGCGGCCGATACTCGGCCTTGGCGGCTGCTGCGCGCTGCGGCAGGCATGCCGCGAACACGGGTTGCACCATGGAAACCTCCACTGCGCTGCCGATGATGCCCGGGCCGCCGCTGATCTCTGGGGTGTCTACAAGCCGCACCTGGCGAAGCAGCGCATCGGCACCTTTGCCGACCTTGCGTTCGTCGCGGCGAACAAGTTTGCCGAGAGCTTCCGCTTGCAACCATGCAATAGCCCACGCGGAGGCGGCTCCGGGCCGGGCATATGGAAGCAGCGCAGCACGCTGAACCTCATCGATGCCGCCTCAGCAACGGCGCCTTCACCCACCGGCTACGAAGCCCGCCGCGATTACTGGCGTGCGCTGAAGGCGATCGTCAGTGACCTTCGGATCGACCATTGTGAGCGGGAGGCCCTGTTCCGCCTGCGCTGCGAACTTGGGCTTCGCGATGAAGAGGCCAAGGCGGTCCACGCCGATATTTTCGCCGAGGCCGTTCACGCGTTTGTCAATGATCGGCAAGTCAGCGAGGAACAGGAAAACCACCTGCATCTGCTGGCAACATGCCTTCGGGAACTCGGCTGGGCGCCCGGTGATGCACCGACGCCTGCGACATTGCCCCGCAAGGCACCGCCACGGCCCCGGGCCGCCCCCGCATCACCAAAAAGTGATCCGAAGCGGCAACCCCCACCAAGGGATGGGGAAGGGGCACCGCGAATAGACTTTTCGGGCAGGACGGTTGTGTGTACCGGGGTACTGAAGCGCTACCCACGCCCCACGATCACCGACAAACTCGAAGCACTGGGCGCCAAGGTGACCTCGAGTGTCTCGAAGAAGACGGACCTGCTCATTGCGGGCGAGAACCCGGGCAGCAAGCTGGATAAGGCGCGGGAACTTGGTGTCGAGGTCTGGGATGAGCAACGCCTCCTCGCCGCTCTCGGTGAAGGCTGAACGAGTGGGCCGGACTGCCCGGGCTCTCGGCTGGGTCGGTCACTGCGGTTTGGCCAAGCAGCGGGCCGGCGCTTGCCCTCACGGGAGCTGAAGGCGGTCAGGTGAAGCGCTACTGGTGCTGCCCTCCCTTGGCGCTATAATCGCCCCCCATGGGGTCAAAACACCCACCGTACGCCGAACCGGACGCCTGAGCGGCGCTTACAGCGATGCCGTAGCGGTCGGGCATCCCGTCCGCACCACCCAAGACCCGGGCCGCCCCCTGTTCCCCCGCCTTACCTGCCCTGGAGTATTTCGTCATGATTCGCCGCGCTTCGGTTGCCGATGTCCCGCAGATTGCCGAGATCATCAACGATGCGGCCGACTACGGGCTCATGCTGCACCGGTCGCACGGCTACCTCTATGAGCGCCTGCGCGATTACCAGGTGGCGGTCGAGGATGAGAATCCTTCCAGGGTGATGGGGGTCTGTGGCTTGCAGATTCTCTGGGGCAACCTCGCCGAACTCTGCTCGCTCGCCGTCGCCCCCGCCTGCCGCGGCCGCGGCCTCGGCCGGGCACTCGTTGAGGCCGTGATCGCCGAGGCCCGGGCGTTGCAGATCCGCCGCGTGATGACCCTCACTTATGAGCAGGCCTTCTTCGAGCGCCTCGGCTTCGAAGTGGTCGACCGGCAGACCCTGCCGCTGAAGGTCTGGACCCAGTGCATCCATTGCGCCAAGCAGCATGCCTGCGATGAGATCGCGATGGTCCGCATCAACGAGGAAGTGCCCGACCTCGCCCCCCCACCGCCGGCGCCGGAAGCCGAGCGCTACGTGATGCCCGTGGTCCTTCGCCGCACACCAAGCGGGACACCAGAGCGCACCCCCGGGGTGATGAGCCACCGGCCGGAGTGAGCCTCCACCCCGTGGCCCCTGACGGGTTATCCCCGATACCGGACAGCTACCAACTTTGCCCTCACGATGTCCACCCACCAATCCCATCGCAGCAGCAGAACCAGGTGACCGCACGGGGGACGTACGCGGAAGCTTCACCACCCTTGCCTGGATTGGCTCGCGGCCTGGTGCAGATTGAAGGTAAATTGGAGCAGAAGAATCGTCCGCAGATTAGCGCCGTTTTGCGCCGATTGAGATGAGATTGGCCTTGCACGGAACGGCCGCGTTTGGCCAAATTTACCCCCTCCAACGCGCCCCCACTCAGAACCTGCGCCCCCCTGCCCCCTCTGAATCTGCGCCAATCTGCGGACCAACTCAAGTCGCACGACAGAGGCCACCGTCTCAGGCGCACCGCGAGCGGTGCACACCTGAACTCAGCTCAGCCGGCCGCTCGACACCGACTGCTCGGACACGCAAGCGGTTGAGAAGCTCTCCCGGGTGCATGACACATGTCGCGGAACGCCTTTTGCCCCCTCTCCCCTTGGGAGAGGGCTGGGGTGAGGGGAAAGG
>PUNN01000181.1 GCA_003552605.1 Phycisphaeraceae bacterium | reverse complement strand
GCGTACGCGAACTGTACATCAAGGATGATTCGACCAACTACCCCACCTTCTCCTACAAGGATCGCGTTGTCGCGGTGGCCTTGACCAAGGCGATTGAGTTCGGCTTCGACACCGTCGGCTGCGCCTCGACGGGGAATCTCGCGCACAGTGTCGCGGCCCATGCGGCCGGGGCGGGGCTCGAGGCCTTCGTGATGGTGCCGGATGATCTCGAGGAGGGGAAGATCGTCGGCTCGCGTGTCTTCGGCCCGCACATGGTGCGCATCCGCGGCAACTACGATGATGTCAACCGGCTCTGCTCGCAGATTGCGGATAAGTACCGCTGGGCGATCGTGAACGTGAACCTGCGGCCGTTCTACACTGAAGGGGCCAAGACCCACGGCTTCGAGATCGCCGAGCAGATGGGCTGGCGCCTGCCGCGGCACACCGTTGTGCCCGTGGCCGGTGGAACGATTCTGCCCAAGGTCTGGAAGTCCTACCAGGAACTGATCCGGCTCGGCCTCGTCGAGGACAATCAGCCGAAGTTGTATGCGGCGCAGGCCGCCGGCTGCGACCCGGTGGTCAAGGCGATCGAGGCGAACGAGGATATCTTCCACCCGCAGAAGCCCGATACCATCGCCCGCAGTATCGCCATCGGCAATCCGGCGGATGGTTACTACGTCATCCGCATTGTTCAGGAGTCCGGCGGCGCGGCGGCGAGCGTGGAGGACCCGGCCATCCTCGATGCGGTCAAGCTGCTGGCGCGGACCGAGGGCATCTTCACCGAGCCGGCCGGGGGCACGACGCTTGCCAGCGCTATCCGGCTGATCGAGGCGGGGGTGATCCCGCGCGATGAGCCGATCTGCGTGTGTGTGACCGGCAACGGCCTCAAGACGATCGAGGTGATGCAGGGCCAGTTCACCGAGGCGCCTGTCATCGCGGCGAAGATCGGTGAATTCGATGAGGTGGTCGGGCGGCTCAGCGGCGGTGCCGGTGCGGCGCCGACAGGGGGCAAGGCCCAGGGGGCACCAGCGGTGCCGACGGTGTAAGATCGACCGCCACGCCGCAGGGCCACCATCCGGCCCGGCCGGGCCGGGTGGCATCCCGCGCCGTGTGTCTGCCGGGGGCACCATGGTCCCCGTGAACAATTGCACGGGGGCAGCAACCTTACCAGAGAGGAGCATTCACAATGTCAGCCATTACCGTTCAGATTCCCACCGCCCTGCGCCCGCAGGCGGGCGATCATGAGATGCTCGAGGTCGAAGGTGAGAGTGTCAGGCAGGTGCTTGACGGTCTCTGCCAGCAGTATCCCGACCTCGGCAAGCGGCTGTTCAAGAACGAGAACGAAGTCAACCGCTTCATCAACCTGTACCTCAACGATGAAGACATCCGGTTCCTCGATCAGCTCGAGACGAAGGTCAAGCCGGGCGATGAACTGGCCATCGTGCCGGCCATCGCAGGCGGCTGATCCGTGGACCTTTTTCCAGAATAGCCGCGACCGTGGCGGCAGGAGCAAGAGCGATGAGCAAGACCCGACGTCGATGCTGGCTGACCTTTGAAGGGGGCTGCCAGGATGAGCCGTGCGTATGGCGGATGTCGCATGAATACCCCGATGTGGTGTTTGACATCCGCCAGGCCAGTGTCAGCAAGGCCATCGGCATCATGGCGCTTCAGTTCGAGGGAGAACCCGAGCGCATCGAAGCGGCCATCGCCCGTCTCGAGGAGATGGGCGTCCGCGTGGACCCTGTTGAAGGCGGCAGCCTCGTCGGCCCATGACCGGAGCGTGACCTGCCGCCTGTACCCCCCGCATGCTGAGTTGAGCCTCTCATGGATACACCCGACCCTCAAAGCCTTGACCGGTATCACCGCCAGATGCTGTTGCCCGGCTTCGGTGAGGCGGGGCAGAAACGCCTCGCCGAGTCAACCGTGCTGGTGCTCGGCTGCGGCGCCCTGGGCACCGTGGCCGCGAACATGCTCGCACGGGCCGGCGTCGGCCACCTGGTGATTGTCGACCGCGACTTCATTGAGCTGACCAACCTCCAGCGCCAGATCCTGTTTGATGAACAGGATGTCGAAGACTCGCTTCCGAAGGCGGAGGCGGCGCGTCGGAAGATCGCCAGGATCAACAGCCAGGTCCGTGTCACCGCCGTCATTGAAGATATCAACCACACCAACATCGAGCGCCTCGCCGCCACCGGTGAGCACGGGCCGGTTGACTGCATCGTCGATGGCCTGGACAACTTCGAGACCCGCTTTCTTGCCAACGAAGTCGCCGTCAAGCATGGCATCCCCTATGTCTACGGCGGTGCCGTGGGCACGGTGGGCATGTGCTACGCGATCCTGCCGCATACCGAATCGGGCGATTCGCCATGGGAAAAGGCGGGCCGCGCCACACCGTGCCTGCGCTGCATCTTTGAGCAGGCCCCGCCGCCGGGCATGAACCCGACGTGTGACACCACGGGCGTGCTCGGGCCGGTGGTGTCAATCGTGGCCAACTACGAGGTGGTCGAGGCGCTGAAGATTCTGCTCGGTGAATATGAGGTGGTGAACCCGACACTGCTGTCGATCGACACGTGGGCCAACACCACGCGCCAGCTCAAGGTGGCCCGCGCCTACGAGGTGGGCAACTGCATCTGTTGCCGGGGGCGCAGCTTCGAATGGCTTGCCGGGCAGTATGCCGGCGGCACCACGACCCTCTGCGGCCGCGATGCGGTGCAACTGACAGGCGCCGGTGAGAACAGGCTCAACTTCGAGCACATCGCCGCGCGGCTGCGCTCACACGGTGAAGTGAAGCTCAACAACTTCATGCTCCGGGCGCAGATCACGGATATGAATGAGCCGTTTGAGTTGACGCTTTTCAATGATGGCCGGGCGATTATCAAGGGGACGAAGCAGCCGGCGCGGGCGCGTGGCATCTATGCCAAGTACATCGGTGCCTGAGCGGCGGCCCCCGTGGCCTCGCCCGTTGAATGAAACGAAGGTGATCAACAGACAAGGAGCCGGACATGCTGAACTACCTCCAGCACGCCGCGAAGCTCAATCGCGGGTACCTCGGTGAACTCGTGGCGGATATCGAGCAGGCGGAGATGGTCGAACAGCCCCAGCCGGGGATGAATCACCCGGCATGGATACTCGCTCACCTCACTGTCAGTGCCGGCCACGTGGTGAGTCTGCTCGGCGGCAGCCCGCCCGTACCCGAAGGGTGGAACGAGCGCTTCGGGCACGGCTCGAAGTTGAGTGCTGATCCGGCCGATTTTCCGGACAAGCAGACGCTGCTCGAGGCCTATCAGGCCAGTCACCAGGCGATGGTGGAATCACTCGGGTCTGCCACGGACGAGGCGCTTGCCGCCCCCGTGCCCATCGAGGAACTTCGCGAGATGATGCCGACGGTTGGCGATGCGGTGTTCTTCATGGCCACCGCCCACGAGGCGAGCCATCTCGGCCAACTCTCGGCCTGGCGGCGGGCGAAGGGGCGCGCACCGCTGTTCTGATGCCGGCGGCGCGGTCACCCTGGCGGCGAGCATGATGATGAAAGGACCGGCCTGCGCGGCCGGAAAGTGCGATGATCTACTTCGACAATGCGGCAACCAGTTTTCCCAAGGCGCCCGGCGTCGCCGAGGCGATGAGCGCGTTTCTGGCAAACGATGCGGCCAACCCCGGCCGCGCCGGGCATCGCATGGCCGTGGCGGCGGAGAAGATGCTCGATGATGTGCGGCTCAAACTCACCCGCATGGTCAACGGCAGTGACCCGCGGCGGCTGATCTTTGCAATGAACTGCACCGATGCGATCAACATGGCCATCAAGGGTGTGATCCATCCAACGACTACGGCTGACGATACGCATGTGATCACCACCGTCCTCGAGCACAACTCGGTCAGCCGGCCGCTTCAAGCGATGGCGGACAGCGGCCGCATCAGCCTCAGCCGCGTGCCGTGCGATGATGAGGGCTTTGTCGATCCCGAGGCGATCCGCAAGGCGATCGGCCCGACGACGAAGCTGATCGCGACCACCCATGCCTCGAACGTGCTCGGCACCATCCAGGATGCGGCCGCCATCGGTGCGATCGCACGTGAGCACGACCTGTTGTTTCTGCTTGATGCCGCACAGACGATCGGTGCCGCACCCATCGACATCGAGGCGATGAAGGTTGACCTGCTCGCCTTTCCGGGGCACAAGTCGCTGCTTGGGCCGACGGGAACGGGTGGGCTGTACGTCGGCGAGCGCGTGCCCGAACCGGCTGAACACAGCGCCGCCGGCCTGCGGCCCTGGCGCGAAGGTGGCACGGGCGGTGATTCATCCACACCTGTCCAGCCGGCGCTGTTCCCCTATTACCTCGAAGGCGGCACGCCCAACACGGTGGGGGTGGCCGGGCTCGGTGCGGCGATCGACTACGTGCTCGAGCACGATCCCGCGGCGATGCTCGCCCATGAACAGCAGATGGTTCAGAAGCTGATCGACCGATTCACCGATGACTCGCGTTTCCGCGTCTACGGCTGTGGTGATGCATCCCGCCGCGTGGGTACGCTCTCGCTGAACCTGCTCGAGTACGAACCGGGCGATGTCGGCTCGATCCTCGATGACAGCTTCGAAACAGCAGTGCGGCCGGGCCTGCACTGTGCGCCCTATGCCCATCGTCATCTCGGCACTTTTCCCGGTGGCACCGTTCGCATCAGCCCGGGCGTGTTCAACACGACCGAAGAACTCGATGGACTGATCGATGCCCTCGATCAGATCGCCGGCTGAGAATGCATTCACGGCCGGCTGCTCACCCGCGCCACCCTGGCGGTTCACTCGCGCCCGCACCCTGTTTCTGCATTGTCCGCAGATGGTAGAAGCGGGGTGGTATAATCCGGCTCACCGCCATGCACGGGCCGCCGGGCCGCAAGGCCCCCCTGCCCGCGAGCCGCACGCCCGTGCGTGATGCCCCGCCCGATGGAAAGGAAGTGCAATGAGACTGGGATTGGCGATCAAGGCCTTTTTCAGGGCCCTGATGGATAGATCGTTTGCCGAGCGAGTGGCCGGTCTGCTGCGCGGCGAGGAGGGCCAGCCGGATGCGACCGGGCAGAGCGCCCCGGCTGCGGAGCAGGCAACCGAAGCACCCAGCCGGCCCGCTGCTGTTCAGGCTCCGGCCGCTGCGCGACGAAGTGAGGCGCTGACATTGCTCGCGTTGCTCCAGCGCGAAGCGCGGCTGGTGGACTTTGCCAAGGAATCACTCGACGGCTACCCCGATGCACAGGTCGGTGCGGCGGTGCGGGATATTCACCGCAACCTCCAGGCGACCCTGGAACGGACCTTCGGCCCGAGACCGCTGACATCGGAGGCCGAGGATGAGGCCATCTCGGTGCCCGCCGGCTACAGCCCGATGCGGATCACGCTCGCAGGCGAGGTCAGCGGCACGCCCCCATACGAGGGCAAGGTCTGTCATCGCGGCTGGCTCGCCACGCGGTGTGAGTTGCCCGCCTGGTCCGGCCGGGATGAGGATGCGGATGTCATTGCCCCTGCCGAGGTGGAGGTTCGCTGAATATGGCCGCGCGTTACGTCATCGGAATCGACCTCGGCACGACCAACAGCGTGCTCGCCTATGCCCCGCTGGATGAACCGGAGGCACCCGTTCAGGTGCTGCCGGTGCCCCAACTTGTCGTGGCGGGGACGGTGGAATCGCGTCAGACGCTTCCCTCGTTTATCTACCTCGGCGACGAGGTCGAAGCCGCGATGGGGCAGTATGACCTGCCCTGGGTTCGCGGGGCGAAGGATGTGGTCGGCCACCAGGCCCGCATGCAGGCGGCGATGCGGCCGGAGCGGACCGTGGCTGCGGCTAAGAGCTGGCTGTGCTACAGCCGTGTTGACCGGCGCGAGCCGATCCTGCCGTGGGGCAACGAGGCAGAGGGGCCGCACATTTCACCCGTCGAGGCTTCCCGGCGATACCTGTCGCACCTGGCCGCGGCGTGGGATGCCGCCTTCCCCGAAGCACCCCTTGCCCAGCAACGTGTGGTCCTGACCGTGCCCGCCTCGTTTGATGCCAGCGCACGTGACCTGACACGGGAGGCGGCGGAGCAAGCCGGCCTTGGTGAGAATTTCGTCCTGCTCGAAGAGCCGCAAGCGGCGCTCTATGCGTGGCTTGCCGATGCCGGTGAGGGCTGGCGGAAGCAACTTGCCGTTGGTGACACCCTGCTGGTGGTCGACGTCGGTGGCGGCACCACCGACCTGACGCTGATCCGCGTGGAAGAAGCCGATGGTGAGCTGTCACTTCATCGCGTGGCCGTCGGGCAGCACACGCTGGTCGGTGGCGACAACATGGATCTGGCGCTTGCCCATGCCGTCGGTGAGCAGTTCAAGGCGCAGGGGCACGATCTGGATGTGTGGCAGTCGGTCTCGCTGTGGCATGCCTGCCGCGCGGCGAAGGAAGTGTTGCTCAGCCTGGACTACGTGCAGTCGGAGCCCGTGACCGTGCTTGGCCGCGGCAGCCGGCTTGTCGCGGGGACCGTGAGTGTGAACCTCGCCCGGTCGACGGCGGAGGCGGTCATCCTTGACGGCTTCTTCCCGCATTGTGAGGCCGATGAGAAGCCTGCGCGGCCGCGGCGGTCGGGCTTTCGTGAGATCGGCTTGCCGTATGAACCGGATGTGCGCATCACCGCCCATCTCGCCGCGTTTCTTGCCCAGCACGGCCGAGAGGAAACGCGCGAAGGTGGGGCGATGCACGTGCTGTTCAACGGCGGGGTGTTCAAGGCGGATGCCCTGCGCCGCCGCGTGCTCGAGGTGCTGTCCCGGTGGTATGGGGATGAAGCGGCGCCCGGGCCCCTTGGTGGCGGGGCCGATCTCGACGATGCGGTCGCCCGTGGCGCTGCGCATTATGCCCGCACACGTGAGCATGGGGGTGTTCGCATCCGCGGCGGCACCGCGCGCAGTTATTACGTGGGCATCGAGACGGCCGGTCTCGCCGTGCCCGGGGCACCGCGGCCGCTGAAAGCCCTGTGCGTGGTGCCTTTTGGCATGGAAGAGGGATCACAGGTGCCTGTGCCGAGTGAACCGTTCGGGCTGGTGGTCGGTGAACCGGCCCACTTCCGCTTCTTCAGTTCCGCCGTTCGAAAGAACGACCGGCCGGGTGAGCTTCTGTCGAGATGGGAAGAAGGCGAACTCGAGGAGACCGACCCGCTCGTCGCGACGCTGGAAGCGGATGAAGCGGTGGGGGAAGAGTTCGTGCCCGTCACGTTCGAAAGCCGCATCACGGAGCTTGGTGTGTTCGAGTTGTGGTGTGTCAGCACGGAATCAAACCGGCGCTGGAAGCTCGAGTTCAGTGTGCGTGAAGATGCCGAATCGGTGACAGCCTCGTGACCGGTGCCGATCAGGGCCAACCCGCGCCGAGCCGTTACATCATCGGCATCGACCTCGGCACCACCAATTCTGCGCTCGCGTTCATCAACACCAGGCGCACGCCGTGGCAGGTCACCCCGTTTCCCGTTTCGCAGGTGGTTGCGCCGGGACATGTCGACCGGCGTGAGGTGCTGCCGAGCTTTCATCTCGAGGCCGCAAATGGCCAATGGGAAGGCGGTGAACTGAAGCTGCCGTGGCATGAGCAGCCGCCCCACACCTGCGTGGGTGTTCACGCGCGTGAGGGCGGCGCGGCGATGCCGGGCAGGCAGATCAGCTCCGCCAAGTCCTGGCTGAGCCATGCCGGGGTGGACCGCACGGCGGGCATCCTTCCATGGCACGGCGCGGCTGATGTCGCGCGCCTCTCGCCGGTCGAGGCCAGCAGCCGCATCCTCGCCCATCTCGTGGCGGCTTGGGACCACGCTCACCCCGAGTCTCCCATCGCCGAGCAGACGGTGGTCTTGACCGTGCCCGCCTCGTTCGATGAGGTGGCACGTGAGTTGACCATTGCCGCAGCGAGGGAAGCGGGGCTCGTCGGGCCGGTGCTGCTCGAGGAGCCGCAGGCCGCGTTTTATGCATGGATCGACCATCATCGCGAGCAATGGCAGGAATTCGTCCAGCCCGGCGAGCGCATCCTCGTTTGCGACGTCGGCGGCGGCACGACCGACCTGACGTTGATTGAGGTGCGAAACGACAGCCACGGCCGCGCTGTGTTCCACCGCATCGCCGTCGGTGAACACCTCATTCTCGGGGGCGACAACCTTGACCTTGCACTCGCCCGCAACGTTGAGCAGCAACTCGAGGTGGCCACCACGCTGTCGCCGATGCAGTGGGGGGCGCTGATCCGGGCCGCCCGGTCGGCCAAGGAACGGTTGCTCGGTGACGACCCACCCGGGGAACTGACTGTCAGCATCCCCGGCGAGGGAAGCCGGCTGATCGGTGGTGCACTTCAGGTGCCTGTGACACGCGAGTGCATGGTCGAACGGCTGCTCGATGGTTTCCTGCCCCGGGTCGCACTCGATGCCGAGCCGGCGGTGCGCCGGTCGGGGCTGAGCGAGTTCGGCCTGCCCTATGCGCCCGATCCCGCCATCACGCGATACCTCGCGGCCTTCCTGCGGAGCCATCGCGATGAGCAACGCGAGGTGGACCGCAGGCTCGGCGCCGCCCGGCCGGACATGGTTCTGTTCAACGGCGGCCTGTTCGAAGCGCCCCTTCTGCGCCAACGCATCATTACGGTTCTCCGCGACTGGTTCGGGGCGGAAGGATGGGAGCCGCGCATTCTCGAGAATCCCCGGCTCGACCTTGCCGTCTCACACGGTGCCGCGAGCTTTGGCATGGCCCGCCGGGGTGAAGGCACGCGAATCGCCGGCGGCCTGGCCCGTTCGTATTACATCGGCGTTGAAGCGGCCGGCGGTGATGGCGCTGAACCGGGGGCCGGCCGTGCCGTCTGCCTGGTGCCTGCCGGGACCGAAGAAGGTGAAGCGGTGTCGCTTGAGTCGCTGCCGATGAGCCTGCGCATCCGCCAGCCGGTCGAGTTTCCGCTCTACACATCGAGTGTGCGAACGACCGATCCGGCGGGGGCCGTGATCGAGGTTGATCCACACGAATTGACCGAGTTGCCCCCGATCCGCACCGTGCTTGGCTCGGGCCGGCGTGGCGATCCCGATTCACTGACCATCTGCCTGCATGCTCAGCTCACGGCCATCGGCACGATGGCTCTGTGGTGCCGTGAGAAGGGGGGGCAGCGCCAGTGGCAGCTTCAGTTCGATGTCCGCTCGGCGACGCAGACTCAGCACCGGGGCCATACGGGTGAGGCCGAGGCCGAGGGTGTGCTCGATGAGCAGGCGGTGACCGCGGCGCGGCGAATCATCCATGCCACCTTCCTGCCGGGGTCGTCGCAAGGCAGCAGTGCCCCCCGTCCCGAGAGCCTTGTCAAGCAGATGGAGAAGGCAACCGGGATGAAACGCCGGGACTGGCCCGCGGCGGCGCTTCGCCGGTTCTGGGAAGCATTGATGCAGGTGGCACGCGGGCGGCTGAGCAGCCCGGAACACGAAGCGCGATGGCTCAACCTGCTCGGGTTCAGCCTGCGGCCGGGCTACGGCCTGGCCGTCGATGACTGGCGGGTGGATCACACGTGGAAGCTGTTTCCCCAGGGGGTACACCACATCCGCAACGAGATGTGCCGGGCCGAGTGGTGGATCCTCTGGCGTCGCATCGCCGGCGGTTTGCGGCCGGGACAGCAGCGCACGCTCGCCGAGCCGCTGATCGCCGCGCTGCGGGCTTACCTTCGGTCGATCGAAGCGGCGAAGGACCGCAGCGGCCGCGGGCGTGCCAAAGCCGGGAAGGGGCCGGCCGCGGCCTTCCAGTACGGGCCGGCCGAGACCGTCGAGGTCTGGCGGCTGCTCGGCTCACTCGAGTTGATCGCCCCGGCCATGCGCCTGGAACTTGCCGAGTTGGCCTTTGCCCTCGCCGGCCGGGGCAAGCAGCGTCCGGTCCACGAGGCCATCCTGTGGACGCTTGGCCGGCTCGGCTCGCGCGTGCCGGTGTATGGCCCGCTCAATGTCCTGCTTCCGGTCGAGGTTGTCGAGGCGTGGGTGCAGCGCATCGTCGCCGAGGAGAGTTGGCCCGATTCGGCGACCTTTGCGATCGTGCAGATGACCCGGCGCACCGGCGACCGCTACCGTGATGTGTCCGAGGCCACCCGCCGCGCAGCCTTGGAATGGCTCAGGGGATGCAATGCACCGGGCCATTATCTCGAGCTGGTGGAGCAGGGGGGTGAGTTGCAGGCAAACGAACGTGCCCTCGCCCTTGGCGAGAGCTTGGTGCGCGGGCTCCAGATCCGCGGTTGATCATCGCGCTTTGCCGACAGGTCAGGCCCCAGGCGGTTTCATTCAAGGCCAAAGATTCGCGAAAGCACATCGCGATGGCTGACCTCGTTGAGCTTGTTGCTCGCATCCCGCTCGATCTCGGAAAACTCGTGTACCTGTGGTGCATGGACGAGTTCGTAGCTGGCATCCTCATCATCAACCCGTGTCAGCCGCATCGCACCATGGCCGCTGACCGAGACCACCCAGCGGCCGGGGGTCAAACCACCGTGATAAACACGCTGGCCCTGGAGCACCTCGGGGTCGGTCCAGTCGATCTCGGTCAGCCGCGGGTCGATGAACAGCGGCTCCCTGCCCTCGCGGCGGGGTTCTTCGAGCACCTGGCGGAACCAGGCGCGGCCGTTACGCAGGATCAGGTCGATGTGGATCTCGTTGCTCGGGTCGAAGTCAGTGGGGATGGTCTTGAGCACCCCCTCGGGCGTGCGCAGCACGACCTCGATGCTGTCTTCATCGACGAGCAGTTCCGTCACCGCCGAGTAGCGAACCGCCCGGTTGTAGCGGTCTGCAAGCTGCTGATTTTCATCGACGAGCTGCCGCGTGCGATCGCGCCAGATATCGGCGGCGATCTGATTTTTTGTAAGCTGGAATACGGCCGTGGTGGCCGCCACGGCGAGCGCGCCGATGGCGATGACCATCGAGACCTGGATCGAGCGTCGCAGGAGCTTGTTCATCATGGGGTAAGGCCCTCTGGGGCAGGAATCAGGGGGGATCGGAAGGCGGGGCGGGCAGCATCCCTGCCTACCGGCACTCCAACTATAGGCGCCCCGCGGCTGGACCGGGAGAGCGAATCCGCTGTAACCGCCTTAACCGGCAAACTTTGCGTGCCGCTGACGAGTCGTCGCGGACCAACTCCCTTTGGGAACACCGTTCATGGATCCGATCCACCATCAAACCGCAGGCTCTTGCGGGGGCGCAGCGGCGTGGCAGGCCGAGGCCGACCGCCGCATCGAGCAGCACCGCACGGGCGAGTTCACCCTCACCATCGTCCCGTCGCGGCCGGCCGCAGCCGGTGAGGCGACCTCGGGCGCCTCCGGGGCCTCGGCGGAGCCGGCAAATCCGGCCCATCCGGACTGTTCCGGGGCTCCGAAACTGCCGGGAATTCCGGGGGCTCCGGGGATTCCGGGGATTCCGGGGGTGCGGGTGGGGGTGCGGCAGGTGCGCAGCCACTTCCACTTTGGCACCTGCATCAACACCGACCTGTCCAATAACTCGGTCAGCGAGCGGCAATATCGCCAGTTTATCATCGACCACTTCAATACCGTGGTGGATGAAAACTGCATGAAGTGGTATTCGACCGAGCGCGAGCGGGGCAAGCGTGACTTCCGCCGGGCCGATGCCCACCTCGCCTTCGCCCGGGAGCACGGCCTGGCGATGCGGGGCCATTGCCTCTTCTGGGCCAAGGAGAAGTTCGTCGCCGCCCAGCCGTGGCTGCTGGAGCTGGGTGCCGTTGAGTTGAAGCAGGCCATGGAGGACCACCTGGCCTCGATCGTCCCTCGCTACCGCGGGCAACTGGTGGCATGGGACGTCAACAACGAGATGCTCGACGGTCACTGGTACCGCGACCGCCTGGGCGAGGGAATCCGGCCGTGGATGTTCAAGCGAACGGCCGAACTCGACCCCGACACGCCACTTTTTGTCAACGAATATTCCATCCTCGGCAACCCCGCGCGGGTCGAGCAGTATGTGGCGTTGATCGAATGGCTCCGCCACGAGGGCGCCCCCGTGGGTGGCATCGGTATCCAGGAGCACAGTTGCGAGCGGTTCGTGCTCGATCCGGAGGCTGATGTTGAACACGAGGAGCGCAGTGGCAGCGTTCACGTCACCCCGCAGCAGGTGCTTGCCTCACTCGACCGGCTGGCGGAACTCGGGCTTCCGATCCACCTGACCGAAATCAGCGCCCGAACACCGGATGTGCAGGCCCGCGCTGCGGCGCTGGATGCGTTGGTTCGCATCGGCTACAGCCATCCCGCGGTCGAGGCGGTCATGCTCTGGGGGTTCTGGTCGAAGCGCCATTGGCTCGGGCCGGATGCGGCCGTTGTGGTGGATGACTTTGCCCCCAACACCGCGGGAGAGCGGCTTCGACACCTGTTGCTTGATGCGTGGCGCACCTGTACCGAGGGGCAGACGGATGAAACGGGCAGATTCCCGTTCCGCGGTCACCACGGAACCTATGCCGTGGAGATCACCACCGCCGATGGCCGGCAGGCCGAGCATTCGGTGACGTTCACGCCGGGAAAGACCTCGGCGGTGGTGGCGCTTGACCACACCCGGTAGAGGTTGCGCGCAGTGGCGGCCGTTTCGCTTTCACCCTATTCATTTTCGGTCTTGGGGCGGGGGCCGAAGAGTTCCTGGATGGTACGGGAGGTGGCCTGAAGGGTCTGGAGGCGTGCTTCGGGTTGCTCGATGGTGCCGTAGATGCGGATCGAGAACAACTCGGTCTTGAGCATCCGGAACAGGTCGGGGAAGGGGCCGATCTGGTCGCGGCCGTCGGGATTGCGCGAGTGGAAGACCATGGCGAGGCCGGAATCGGACAGATCGAGCGTGCCCGAGCCGCGCATCTCGAGGGCGGGGGCGAGGAATCGTGCATCCTCGAACTTGACGGTGTCACCTTCGACAAGGTAGTCACCATGCACTGAGTTGAAAGCGCTTGATGCGGGCAGGTTGAGGTTGATGATCTGCGCCACCGCGAGGGCAAGTGGGAACTCGAACAGCCGGGCATCTCGCACCCGGACGAGGCCGCGGCCTCGCCGTGAGTCAGCGTCGCCGATGGTTCCGGCGAGGGTCAGGTTGGCCGAGACCACGCCTTCGCCGATGCGGCGGTCGGTGGTGTCGTCGGCTTCGATGATGGTGTCTTCGGCCTCGCTCAACTGTCGTGCGCGGCGGCGTTTGGCGGTCAGCCATTTCTCTTCGCTTTCCGGATCGGTCAGCGGTTGAAGGGCGGCTTCCTGAAGCGCCAGCTCGAGCGCGTAGCGCGTGGTGTCATTGGCGCGGCTGATCCGGCCGTGGCCGGTGATCGAGCCATCATAGACGCTGCCGTGCAGGTCCCGGATATGCAGGTCTTCACCGCCGTTTGCACTGACGAGCCTGGCGCGTAGCGGTTCGATGAGCCGGTCATGATAGCGCAGTCGCGCGGCATCGATACCCATTTCAAGCCTCGGCATCGCATCGCCGGGTGCGTGGTTGAGGTCGATCTGCACCGCGGTGTCCATTGCAGTAATGGGAAAGCCGATTCGCATCGTGGCATCGTCAAGGGCAAGGTTGCCCGAGAAGCCGATGGTGGCCTCGCCGGCGTCATCCACCACCCGGCGCAGTCGTGCGCTGCGAAGGTCATAGCCTGATGCAAGCTCAATGTCATCAATCACCGTCCTCACATCCGCCGGCAGCACCGCCCGGGTGGCCGAGTCGAAGCTTTCGCCACGGGCACTGAAGTGAACGTCAAGGTCCGGGTCCTCGCGGAGGGCGACCTCGCCGTTGATGTGGAAGCTGCCCCCTTCACGGTTGAACCCGATGTCCTCGAGCATCACCTTGCGTGCATCGAACACGGCCCGGCCGCGACCATTGCGCAGTGCGATGTGCTGCCTGTCGATCTCGAGGTCGAGCCATTGGGGTTGAAGCTCGACTGTGAATTGCGGGTCTCCTTCGCCGATTGCGCGAAGCTGGACACTGGCATTGCCGGCACCACGGACGGCATAACGATCGAGCAGTTCGGTTACGGTATCAGCCTCTTCCCGACCGACGGGGGTCATGTCGAGCACCGGGTCCTCGAACCGCAGGCCTTCGGCGGCGAGTTCAAGCTGCACGTCGCGGTGCCGGTCACGGCCGGCGATGCGGGCATTGCCGCTGAAGCGGGTGGGGCCATGCCGTGCTTTCAGGCGTTTGACCTCGATCAGGTCCGGCTCGATGTGCAGGTTGGCCTCGAGTGCTTCAAGCGGATATGCACCGCCCCGGTCGCGGTTGGGCCAGGCGCGTGCGTGATGCAGGTCGGCATTGATCCGGTATGCCGGGGCGTCCGCCTCGACCCCGCCGATTCGCCCCCGGGCATCGATGAGCCCCTCGAGGTTCAGCGATCCCAGCCATGCCGAATCATCCGGCGGCAGCGTGGCCAGAAGCAGATCATCCACCGGCACCCCCGTCAGTGCGATGGCCAGGTCGGGTATTGATGGGCCGTCAGGGTCATGCGGCCGGGGCTGGACCGTGCCATCGACGTTTGCCGCGGCACCGCCGAGCAGTTGAAGGGAGATGTTGTTGACCTCGACGTCACGGCGCTGGATGCGGACGGTGCCGGCTTCCACGGTGGCCGGATAGGGCCAGTCTTCATAGATGAACTGGAGGCCGCTTGGCCGGATGATGATCTCGGGATGCCACAGCCGCCTCACCTGCTCATCGCGGCGGATGACCGCCTCGACGGCGACGGTGCCGCCGAGTTCGAACGCCGCGGCCTCATCGGCGTCTTCGATGCGCTGTTCGAGTTGCTCAAGGTGCGCGGCAAGTGCCTCCCGGTGTTCCGCTTCGTCCGGAGCATCATCGAGAACATCGAGGTGCTGCCGCGTGGCTTCGTACCGGGCCTTCAGCGATTGAAGGCGCTGTCGGGCCTGCACGTGGCCGGCATCTTCAAGCCGACGGTGGGCCTCGTGATCGAAAAACATCTCGACTGCTTCACGCTCCTCCGGTTCGAGCGCTTGCAGCAGGTGCTCATCGATGGGCACCGCATGGCTTTGCACCCGCACCTGCCCGGCATACGGGCCGGGGACGCGGCCGACATTGTCGACTGAAGCTTCAACGGTGAAGACTGCACCACTCGGGCCGACCGCCCGCAGCGGGTCGATGTGGAGCTCACCATCCCGCAGGCGAAGGCGTCCACGCACATCATGCACGGGGTAGGGGAAATCCTTGAATTTCGCCCGAACCCCGGAGAGATAGACCTCGGCATCGTAGCGCAGGCGGTCATCATCCCGACCCTGCGTGAGATTGACATCGAGTTCGAGCGGGCCTTCGGGGTTGAACCCTTCAAGCTCACGCTCGATGCCCTCGCGGACTGTCTCATCGGCGATCCAGTCAAGCCATGGCGGGTCGGGTTCGATGCGGCCATGGGAGCGTAGTCGCAGGTCGATGATCGGGTGTGCACTGAACGCTTGCGTGACCTTGCCGGTGAGGCGGTAGTCGAAGCCACCGAGTTTGCCGCCGATGTCGGTGTTGACCTCGTTGCCTTCAATGGTGACCCCGCCGCGCTCGACGGTCAGAAACAACGGCTCGCGGCAGCCCGGCGGCAGGATGCGGGTGCCGGCAAGTTCGATCGCGGCCCGGGCCGGCTGGTCCGGGCCGGTATGAAAGCTGATTCGCTCGATGCGGCCGCTGGGCTGTCGATCTGCCAGCCATTGGCGCCATCGGGCGGGGAGCGTGCCGGTCAGCGGGCTGTCGAGTCCGATGTGGTGAAGCGACAAGCCCAGCGTGGCTGCATCGAGATCGATCTGGCCGGTGAGTATCGTGTCTGTAGCGGTTTCGGGGGCTCCGGGGCCTGCACGTTTTCCGCGGTCTCCGGAGCTTCCGGGGTTTCCGGGGGATCGGATGTCAAGGGTGTAGATTGGATCTCCCGGTCCTCCACTCGCGGTCAGCGCCCCTCGAAGCCGGATCGTATCTCGCGCGGTATACCCTCGGCTGGTCAACTCCCCCGGGATTAACTGCAAGTGCTCGAAATGCACCTGCGGCAGTTCCTTCTTGATCGGGAACTCATCGTGTGGCAGGCGTTCGAGCAACCACTCGACATTGAACCGCTCCTGCTCGCGGTCCTCGGTGAGGTGGATGCGGGCATCATCGAGCAAGTCGATCCGCGTTGGCTGAAACCGCCCGCGCCAAATGGCGGGATGATGGTGCTCGATGCGGACCCTTGCCACTTCCAGGATGCGTGAGCCCGCCCCGGCGGCGGGGACATCCATCACCACATCGTGGAGCACCAGGGGGCCGCCGATCTGAAAGTGAGCGGCCCCAATGGTGACCTCGGCACCGGTCAGTGCGGAAAGCTCCATCGCGGCCAGCTTTGCAAGCCGTTGCGGATGGGTGAGGTAAACAAAGCCGCACGCAAGCACCGTGGCCAGCAGCAGCAGCAGCAGAAATACACGGCGGCAGCGGCGGAGCCATGAACGGCCCCGCGGCGTACCGCCGGCATCTTGAGTGCGGATTGAGGCGGGGCGTTGGGTCAACGGCATGAGGTCCAGAGTCGTGGCGGCTGACCGTCCCGGCACTGCATCGGCGTAACGACCGGGCCGACCAGGCCGCGGAATGGTCTACGGCATCCGTGCTGGCGGGCATGCGCTCAGTTCCCTTGCCGGGTACCCGCCGCGGCCCGGGCACGGTCGGGCCTGGCCTGGCCAGCCACGACGATGGTCGCCTTTTTGCGGCAGAGCCGCGGCGTGCAGTCCGATTCTATTCATCGGCGGTTGGTCGAGGGCCACTGCGACGTTATGCTCTCGGCCACCAACCCCCGCCCCCGGAACCCCGGCCCCCGGAGCCCCGCACCCCCGAAACCCGGTGCCCGGGATCCCGGTCCCCGGAAATACCCCAACGGAACCGCGGCCTCGGATTTCAGACACCCCGCCATAGGGGGTCGCTCGGTGCCGCTTGCTCAAAGGAGCTTAAAGTATGGAAGCCAAGCCCACCATCAAGTACGACGAGTTCGCCAAGCTCGATCTCCGGGTCGCCACCATCGTGGCGGCCGAAGTGCATCCCAACGCCGATCGGCTCGTCAAGCTTCAGGTCGACCTTGGCAGCGAGCAACGTCAGATCTGTGCCGGTATCCGCGAGTTCGTCGATGTCGATTCGCTTGTCGGCAGACAGATCGTTGTCCTTGTCAACCTCGAGCCACGCACCATCCGGGGTGAGCCGTCCAACGGCATGCTGCTTGCCGCCACGGTCCAGGAGGGCGAGAAGCTCCAGGATGTGGTGCCACTTGGCCCGGCCAAGCCGGTTGCCAATGGTGCAGCGGTCAGTTGAATCGTCTCCGATCGCTCGGCCGCCGCAGGAAAACATCGTTGAAACCGCTCGCACGATGCAGCGTGTGTCGAAGCGGCAGTTCTGCGGTGGAGGACGGCGGGGGACCACAGCACAGCGACACCCTGATCCCCGGTGTCTACCGGATGCCCGCCGCGACAGCCTCGCCGGTTCAGCCGCGTTCATTGATATCGCGGTCGCGCTCGCGCTCAGCCGGTCTGAAGTCGACCCGCACCGCGAGGGCGTCATCAGTGAAGTAGCGGTCGAGGCCGGTGCCGGAAGCGGCGGCATAGATTTCCATCAGTTGCTGCATGGCACGCTGGGGAGCCATTTCCTGGATGGTTTCAAACATCTGCGGATCGAAACCACCCATCTCCTGAAACTGCTGGAACATCTGCCACTGAACCATCTGCACAAACGCCTCCCAGAGGTCGTCCGGCACCTGGAACTGTTCGATCCGGACAATGTATAGACGTTTTTCGGCCTCATGGGGGACGGCGAGGGTTCGATCGCTGCGACTGACCATTCCCAGCCCCCCATCCCGCTGAATGCGCTCGGCCTTGCGGAAAACATGGTCAACGAACGTGGCATCCCGTTCAATGGCTTCGCTGATCCTCGGCGGGGCAAGGTAGGATCGCTCGATCTCGAACTGCCGCTGAAGCGGGGCATCATCACCCGCCCCTTCGGGGCGATGGAAGTACCAGCGCCGGTCATGCTCGAGCTGCTGCCTCGGGAACGGACGCGGTTCAATAATCGAGCGGTCGAGTTGCGATGCAAGCTCGCTCAGGCTGCCGGTGCCTTGGCTGCGCCAAGACTCGGCCTCCTCCTGGAGTTTCTTGAAGGCCTCGATGCGCAATGCATCCCGCCTCACCCGGCTCTCGATGTCCTCGAAGTCGGGTGTATGGCTCGGTTGAGCTTCGAGCACACGGAATAAGTAGCGGTTTTCACTCTGGTCCCGCAGCACACGACTGATCAGCCGCTCGCGAAGCCGCAGGCCGATCAGCCCCTGCTCGATCGGGTCCACGTCACGGTCGGCCCCGGTCATCTCCATCATGTCCTCGACCCCGACGTCCCCGTCCGGATGAAGCAATTCATGAACGTGCATGACATAGTCGGCGAACGTCGCCCCGAGATCGGCCGTCAGCGTCACATAGGCGTCACTGATGCGCTCGAGTTCATCGAGTGCATCGCGATCGAGCCAGTCGCGGTCCATGCGGCGGATACGTGGGCGGACGTCGAAGGCTTCTTCGGCCTCATCCGCGGCCTGCTCGAGCGAAACCGGCTCGAATCCTTCGGGAATCTCGGGCATCCGGCCGTCCTCACCGGGCCGGTCAAGCCGTTTACGCACCTCCGGCTCGCGAATCCGCTCGCGGACCCACTCGGCCATGTCGCTCATACGAGCGAGGGCAAGCTCTTCACGCAGTTCATCATGGACCCGGTCGCGGACGCGCCGGTATCGCAGCTCCACGACGTCGGGATGCTCGGGGTCAATGCCTTCAAAGACATCATCCTGCTCGTCTTCGGGTACAAAACGCTCGAGCGGCTCCTCTTCAAAGAAGGTCAATGCCTCCTGCATTCCGATGGTGATGCCCTGCTTCACCTGCTCGTACGGAATCTCGAGATACTCCAGCCGCACCCGGTCAGGATGGCGATAGCCCAATCCGTACGGCCGGTCCGCGCCGGGCAGGTGGTGGCGGTGAGCCTCGTAGAGTTCCTTGACTCGCTCATCGGTCACCCTGTCTTCAACTTCCTCGTAGTAGCGGTCGGCGCTGATGGGGACAGCCCGGACCTGAACCGTGCTGAGCGTGTCGTGAAGCAGACGCCGCACCAGCGGATCGTGCAGGTCGAGCATGTCCTGCCCGAACGGGTTGAGGGCAAGCTGGTGCGGGTCACGGGCGGTGACCGCGACGACGTACTCGCGTACCGCAAGGGCCTGCCCGATGATCGAGCGGGCCTGTTGTGCCGTCAGGCGCATCCGCTCGCCACCGAGGGCGACGAGCGTGTCATCATCAAGCCCGGTGGCATGGAGGAAGCTCTGAATCTGCCCGGGGCTCGACTCGAAGCCGAGCTGGCTGGCTTCTTCGGTCATCATCAGCCAGGTCAGCCGTGCCCGGGGCAGGTCGTGACGGCCGGTCATCTGGATGATGTTGCTCAGCAGCAGTTGCCCGCCCATGGCCTGCTGTCCCATGCCCCGGCCAAGCTGCTGGTCCAGGATGGACAGATACTCGAGCTGTCGTGCGGCGGTCATCTCATCATCACGGGTCAACTCCCGCCCCGCGAGGGTGCCGATGCGATCGGTGCCCGGGTCCGGCCGCCATTGCTCGAGGGCGGGACCGATGAGGAACGCGACCATCAGCAGCGCTGCGCCACTGATGAGAATGTGCTTGTTGTAACGGCGGAAGAACCTGAGCATATAGGAGGCTCCCAAACGGGCCCTGGATCGGTAGGTCGAACCCTACAGTATAGCCGATTTCACCGACGCGATCGGCCCGGCGCGGTACCATGGCCGGTCGGTCCCGCGGTATGGCGGGAGTCACAGCGGCCACGGCCGGGGTCGAGCCGCTTTGCCCCCGCACTCTCCGGGCCAGAGGGGGCCGTATGGGGCTGGAAGGGCCTGAGGCGGGCACCGATCAGGGATGGTCGATCTGGCAGAGGAACACGGACGTGCACACACTGCTGTTTCATCTCGGAGCGCTTGGCGACTGGGTGCTGACCTTCCCCACAATGCGGGCGCTTGATGGGCCCAAGCTGGCGGTGACGCAGTGGTCGCGGGCGCGCCTGGCGGAGCGGCTGATTGCCGATGTGCGGCCGGTGGACATCGACCGCCGCGAGTTTACCCGGCTGTTTGCCGACGGTGGGCCGGCGGCGATGGGCCCGGATGTGGAGGCGATGTTCGCACAGGCCTCGCTCCTGCTCAGCTTCATCAGCGATGGTGAGGATGCCTGGGCGGCCAATGCCCGCCGCCTGGCACCGCAGGCACACCATGTTTTCGTGGCACCGCGGCCGCCATCTGACTTTGATGGGCATGTGGTGACCTGGCAGCATCAGCAGATGCAGCAGCAGGGCCTTGACCTGCCGTCTCCGGCAATACCGCTCGGCGGGCCGGATACACCGGCGGCGGGGGCGGAAGGATTACAGCCGACGCCGCGGGGTGTCCATGATGGCCCGGTGGTGATCCACCCCGGCAGCGGCGGTCGCGACAAGTGCTGGCCGCTCGAGCGGTTCATGGACCTGGCGCATCACCTGAGCGGGGCTGGTCGCGCGGTGGCGTTCCTGGCCGGTCACGTTGAGCGCGAACGCTTCTCCGAGTCACAGATGGCTCAGCTCGGTGAAGCCGGTGAGATGCGCACGCCGGGCGACCCGGTGGGCATCTGCGAGCTGCTCGAGTCAGCCTCGGCTTTCATTGGCAATGATTCCGGCCCGGCCCACCTCGCGGCACAGATGGGGCTGCCGACGCTGGTGCTTTTCGGCCCGAGCGACCCGCGGCAGTGGTGTCCGATCGGGCCGGGTGTGCGGCCGATGGTGCCGCCTTCCCCGCGCCCCATGGACTGGCTGGAGGTCGATGCTGTGATCGAGGCTGCCGAGGGGATCCTC